>CAMJNB010000087.1 GCA_946407175.1 uncultured Selenomonadales bacterium
GGTAGGTGTTGCCTGTGGGACTTTTACCGTTTTGGTCTGAAGTTCTGAAATCTTTATAATGCGCCATATTTATTTTTAATACCATTCTATTGATTTTGCCGTCATAGTTGCCGTACTCATCTCTGTCATAACGTTCTGTATAGGCTATATCGGCGCCGGGAGTTTTGTCATAAAAAAAATTGATAGAAATTTCTCTAACCGTCGCATCTTTATCGTTAAAGCTAAAGCCGTAAGAAGTTTCAATTAACTTGAGCGCTTCTTCTGCCCACCACGTATAAAGCGCGTCTATTATATATTTTTTATCTTTGGCAGTTCCAATCGTGTCATCTTTTATAGTTGTAGGCAAAATAAATTTTAAACCGCGTTTGGTAAAACTCGTACCCGTAAAATGTTTTACGGCACCACTTTCCGGCACAATGGAGATTTTAGTTTTAACGGTTTTGCCGCCGGCGTCGGAGCCGGTAATTGCGCCGGTATCCTTATTATTAAGATTAATGCCGCAGTAAGTCATTAAAAAATCATTGGCGTTTTTTGACTTTTTGCAATCTGCAATCATATTTTTAATCACTTCATTTGCAGTTGCGACTTTACCGCCGGTTGCGGCTTTAACGGCTTCATTGAGTGCATCTTTTCCACGTTTTTTTGTGGTATCCAATGCCGCCATAAATTTTTTAATAACTTCTTGTTGAGACATTGCCATAACTTTTCACCCTATTTACGTACCAAGTATCATTTACTCATCAAATTTATAACAATCAAAACAAGAGACCTTTTTTAATAAATGGATTATAAATTACCGTTTAAATAAAGTCAAAAATCTTGAGGGTTTACGGTGAATTCTGGCAACGGACGAGCATGAAATTTTTTAGTAGCGTTCGGCTACACGCTACATTCTAATTGCTACCGGCTTTAAAAAATTATTCATGCCATTCAAATTCCATTTTGCCGATATGAACAGTCATACCTTCTTTAATGCCGCGTTCCTTAAGTTTAGCGTCAAGATTTTTCATACGCCAAATGAATTGAAAGCGGCGTAAACCTTCGGAGTTGTCGAAGTTAGTCATAGCGACGAGCTTTTCAAGATTTTTGTTGCGTACAATAAATTCTGCGGCGTCATTGCGAGTGATAATAACTTCGTCTTCGTCCTTATCAAGGTCAAAAACTTTTATGTCGTCGGTGACGGCAACGGGTTCAACGTCCTTGCCGTGCTTGTCGAGCCATTCGCCAATGTAATTAATGAGTTCCTTGACATTTTGGCGCGTGACTGCGGAGACTGCGAAAAATTTTATACCTTCATCCTGCGCGAGCTTTTCAAGTTTCGGAAGATTATCAGCGGCTTGCGGCAGGTCAATTTTATTTGCTACTAAAATCTGCGTACGTGCGGCAAGATTTTCACTGTACTTTTTCAGTTCAAAATTAATTTTGTGAAAATCTTCAACGGGGTCACGTCCCTCAACCGACGCGGCGTCAACAATGTGCAGAATTAATTTCGTGCGTTCGACGTGGCGCAAAAATTCGTGTCCCAATCCTACGCCTTCTGCCGCGCCTTCAATAAGACCGGGTATGTCCGCCATGACAAAATTTTTTTCGTAGTCAAGCTTAACTACGCCGAGCACGGGTACAAGCGTGGTGAAGTGGTAATCGGCAATTTCGGGACGCGCCTCACTTACCGACGTGATTAAGCTGGACTTGCCGACGCTGGGATAACCTACAAGCCCTACATCAGCCAAAAGTTTCAATTCCAAAATTAAATCGCGACTTTCGCCGGGTTCGCCCAATTCGGCAAAGGTAGGCGCACGACGTGACGAAGATTTAAATTTGGCGTTACCGCGACCGCCTCTGCCGCCCTTTGCAACAACTACGCGCTGATTCGGCAAAGTTAAATCCGCAAGCAGTTCACCTGTCACGGCGTCTTTCACTACGGTACCGCGCGGCACTTTTATGACGCAATCTTCCGCGCCGCGTCCGTACTGATTTTTTGTTTCGCCGTGTTCACCGTTCTTGCCGATAAATTTTTTGTTGTAGCGAAAATTTAAAAGCGTGTTTACGTTTTCATCAACAAGCAACACGATATCGGCGCCTTTGCCGCCGTCGCCTCCGTCGGGTCCGCCTTTCGGCACAAATTTTTCACGGCGAAAAGAGGATTTGCCGTTACCGCCGTCGCCCGCCTTCACGCTGATTTTACTTTTATCTATAAATTGCATATTGTCCCTTTCAATAATTAAAAATTAAAAACTGCAAGCTACAAGCTTTAAGCTTTAAGCTTTAAGCTAAAATTATATCGGTACGCAAAATTTAAGTCAACGTGCTATAATTTCCAAAAAAACTTATGACTGGAGTTAGTATGTACAAAAAAATTTTGGTGATAAATTTAATGCATTTGGGAGATTTAATGTTGGTGACGCCGGCATTGCGTACGCTGAGAAAAAATTTTCCCGCCGCACATATCGCCCTGCTTGCCGATAAAAAACTTGCTGACTTGGTGCAACTTAACAAGCACATTGACGAATGTATTTTGATTGACAAGAAAGGCGCTGACGATACCTTTATAAACTTTGTAAAATTTATTTTCAAGATTCGCGCGCAGAAGTTTGACTTGGTGATAAACCTGCACCGAAACGAAAGAGCGTCGGCGTTGGCGGCATTCAGTGGCGCAGATAAAATTGTCGGCTACTCTAAACCTCTCTTTTCATTTTTTTTCACGAAGGTCATGGACAATCCGTCTATAGCGCACCACATTAAGCACGGCTTGAAAACTGAATACGTGCCGGGTTCGCAACATCAAGTTAAATCGCATTTTGACGTACTGCGCGAGGCAGTCGGCATTACCGAATTTGACGACGGCGGTCTTGAAATGTGGATTGACGCCGAGACGAAGAGTAACGCGGAAAAAATTTTTAATGAAAATTTCCCGCCTAATACAAAGGTTATCGCCTTCAATATCGGTGCAAGCTGGCAGACAAAGCGCTGGCTTGACGAATACTTTGCAATCTGCGCGGACACCTTGATTAAGCGCGGCTACGGCGTGGCATTTTTGGGCGGACCGATGGACGTTGAAATTGTCGACGCCTGCGTTGCAAAAATGGCAGAAAAAAATAATCCCCTGCTTAAAATTTTCACGGGGAAATTTAATCTTGCTACGGTCGCGGGATTTTTGGATAAATGCGTTTTATTTTTGACTACGGATTCGGGACCAATGCACATAGGCGTTGCACGAAATATTCCAATCGTTACAATGTTCGGCGCGTCGCCTGTACCGGGCTTTTATCCCTACGACGCGAAAGATATTTTGATTCAGTCGCCGGAGCCGTGTCACCCTTGCGGTCAACATACTTGTCCGAGAGTCGGCGAAGATAATTTGGCTTGCATGAAAAAAATTCCCGTCGCAGTTGTAATGAAGTACGTTGACGAGCTTTTAAAAAAATATGGTCAACCGGCAGAAAAAATCCCGCGCATTTACGGCGCTTATCAATGCCGCGTTGTAAGTACGGCGTTAAAACGGTAGTCTGCAGTTGCCTTTCAAGCGATTATAAATCTTCACTCCGATATGCAAAATAATTTTCGTAAAAATAGCTGGCGTCTAATCCCTTCATAAAAATTTCCCTGTCATAAATTTTTTCAGTCAATGCGTCGAATAAAATTTTTTTAATTTCTGCGTCGTCAATCGGACTGCGCTCCATTGCTTTCAAGTAGTCATTCTTATCTATCTTGCTCCAATCCACAACTTTTTTTAATTCCGTCTTAAAAATATGGTCAAGCCAAAGACGCATACTCCTGCCGTTACCTTCGCGAAAAGGATGCGCTACATTCATCTCAACGTATTTTTCTACAATTTCATCAAAACTTTTCTGTGGCATTTTTTCAATATTTTTCACGGCGTCCAAAAGGTACAACGCCGATGCGAATCTGAAATTCCCCTTTGAAATATTTTCGTCGCGCAATTTCCCCGCAAAATAATAAATCTCTTCAAATAAGTTTTTATGTATCGCGGCAAGCGTTTCAAAAGTTCCCGCCGGCATCTCGTCAAAAAAATTCCCGCTCCAAAGATTAATCGCCTTTTGCTTACTGATTTTTTCTTCGACTCGCGCAAGTTCAATTTGATTTTTTATGTGAAATTTATTTTTCAGCGCCAAAATTTTCACCCCTTCCGTCCGCTAAATTAATTCCTACTGTTTCAGCGAATCTGATATCACGTCAAGTAAATCTGCGCGACCGGAATGAGTTTGCGAAGAGTACGGCAGTATTGAAAGCTCCTCGACGCCGAAAGAATTGTTGATAACGGCAAGTTGTTTACGCTGTTCATTTTTGCTGAGTTTATCAGCCTTCGTAGCAATGACAAGCACGGGGACATTATTTTCAACGAGCCACACGAAAAATTTTTTGTCGCTGTCCATAGGCGCGTGACGCATATCGACAAGTTGACAGACAAATTTTAAGTTGGGACTTGAAAGCAGGTATTCTTCAATAAACTTCGCCCAAATGCGGCGGTTAGTCTTACTTGTCTTGGCGTAGCCGTAACCGGGCAGGTCAACCAAATGAATCGGAGTAAAATTATTTTCAGCCGTGACATTATTTTCAGATTTCAAAACTGCGCGGAAAAAATTAATGGTCTGCGTCTTGCCTGGCGTCTGTGAAGTGCGTGCAAGATTTTTTCTGTTGCAAAGAGAATTTATAAGAGAGGACTTGCCGACGTTTGAACGACCGATAAAGGCAAATTCCGGCAGTGTTTCTTCAGGATACTGCGCCTTGCTTACTGCAGAAATTATGTATTCGCTTTTAATGATGTTAATATTTTCATTCAAGTTAATCACCGCTTGCAAAATTTTTAAAAATATTTTACCATACCGTGCAAAGGGGGGGGCGGTTACTTTGAACAGAAAAATTTTTATAATGGCGGCGTTAATTTGTACGTTGGTGCTGACAATATTTTCTGCGGCAAGTGCGGCAAAGACAACGGGGCTGTGGCGGCTTGACGCGGTTACGGAAAAAATGCCGCGAAATTTTCGGCTGATGACGGACGCTTGGAAAAGAACTTCTGCAGACTATGAACCGTCACGAAAATACTTGGACACGTTCCATGCGTCGGGCAGTGGTCAACCTACACTTTCAGAACTGAAAAATATTTATGACGCGCTGAAAGAAATTGCGCCCAATGCAAAAAAAATTTATATTGTCGACCTGCGGCAGGAATCTCACGGTTTTGCCGATGAATATCCCGTAAGTTGGTACGTCAAGAAAAATCGCGCCAATATGGGAAAAAGTTTTACGCAAATTGCAAATGACGAAGAGCAACTCTTGAACAATCTGCGCGGCAAGTCAACGAAGTTTGTACCGCTCGGCAAGTACGCCACGCAACATTTTAAAGCTAAGACATTTGCGCCGAAAAAAGTTTTGACAGAAAAGCAGGCGGCGGAAGCGGCAGGATTTAACTACGTGAGATTTTATGCGTTGGACAGAGCTTTTCCTTCGCCTAAGGTTGTCGACGAATATTTAAACTTCCTCGCGCAGATTGACGACGATGCGTGGTTGCATTTTCACTGTCACGCGGGGCAGGGACGCACGACGACATTTTTGGCAATGTACGACATTTTAAAGCACCCCGATTTGACGTTGCAGGACATTTTGACGCGGCAATATTATTTGGGCGGTATTAATTTGTACGACGAACACCACCGTTACGGTATGATTCTTTTTTACAAGTACGTGCATGAAAATACAGAGCAAAAGTGGAGCGAATGGCTCAAATGTAACGTTTAAACTAAAAATTTTGTAAGAATATAAAGCGAAATCCCTGCAAAAATGTTGCACGGGATTTTTTGGTTGACGGAAAAAAATTTGCGTGATACACTTCAACAAAATTTCATTTTTAAAATTATTTCTGTATCTAGTAAATAGTGAATAAGTAAACAGCTAAAAGCTACCGGCTAAAAGCTACCGGCTGACAAGGAGTGACGAATTTGCGAAGTTTATTGGAGAAATTATTATTTTTAATCGTACCCGCAATAATCCTTTTGTCGCAAAACGTTTTTGCAATGGAAGAGATAATGCCGCTTGAACAAGTTAAACGCGGCATGAGCGGCAAAGGCTACACGATCGTCGAAAGTACGGGAGAAATCGAACCGTTTGACGTTGATATAGTCGGCTTGACGGACGATCGCAAAGGGTCAACCACAATGATAATG
>CAMJNB010000088.1 GCA_946407175.1 uncultured Selenomonadales bacterium
CTTAGAGCTTGGAGCTTAGAGCCGGTAGCCGGTAAGTAAAAATTCTACAATCTACCGGCTACCCGCTACTAGCTACCGGCTAAATTTACAGATTAAATTTGATTAATGTCGAAGTTGCGGAAAGGTTTTTGACCGATTTCGTAAAAGTTATTTCCTTCGCAGTCAATTACTACGATTGCAGGGAAGTCAACTACTTCAAGCGCGGCAACCGCTTCGGGTCCAAGTTCGGGATAAGCCAGCACGGTGTATTTTTTAACAGATTTAGCGATAAGTGCCGCTGCGCCGCCGACTGCTGCAAAATATGTAGCGCCGTTACGTTTCATTGCCTCGACAACTGCGGGTTCGCGTGAACCTTTGCCTACCATGCCTTTAATGCCTTGATCCAACATTGTAGGCGTGTAAGCATCCATTCTGCCGGAAGTCGTGGGACCGCATGAACCTATTGGGTCGCCGGGCTTAGCAGGTGTGGGACCGAGATAATAGACGATTTGATTTTTCCAATCGACAGGCAATTTTTCGCCGCGTGCAAGCGCCTCTGTCATAACTTTGTGTGCGGCATCACGTGCGCTTATGATTGTGCCGGTTATAAGGACGCTGTCACCTGCTCTGAGTTTGCGGGACATTTCCTCTGTAAACGGCGTAGTAATTCTGATACTTTCAGCCATAGAATTTTCCTCCGTTAAAATCTTCAACTATAAAACGCGGTGCGAATGACGCATTGCATGACAGCAAATCGTGACGGCGACGGGAAGTCCGGCAATATGAGTGGGACCCCATTCAATATTTACTGCAAGCGCGGAAGTCGTGCCGCCGAGTTGCGGACCGATACCGGTTGAGTTAATCATTTCGAGAAGTTCCTCTTCAAGCTTTGCATATTCCGGCATGGGGTTACGTTCGTCGATTGAACGGGTAAGCGCCTTTTTTGAAAGAAGTGCCGCTCTGTCCATCGTGCCGCCGATACCGACGCCGACAACCATAGGCGGGCAAGGGTTCATGCTTGCGTGCAGGATAATTTCCATTACAGCTTTTTTAACGCCTTTAACGCCGTCCGCAGGTACAAGCATTTTTACGCCGGATTTATTTTCAGAACCGAAACCTTTCGGCGCAATGGTAATTTCAAGTTTGTCGCCCGGTACAATCTCAGTGTAAATTACGCCCGGCGTATTGTTTTTGGTGTTGACGCGATTGAAAAGCGGTTCGCCTACAACTGACTTTCTCAAATAACCTTCGGTGTAACCTTTGGCAATTCCCGCGTTTACGGCGTCGTTTAAATCTCCGCCGACAATGTGAAGGTCTTGCCCTACCTTCAAAAACACAATCGTCATGCCTGTATCTTGACAGTACGGACGATCTTCCGCCTTAGCAATTTCGGCGTTTTTAATAATTTGGTCGAGGACGATTTTGCCTACTTCGGATTTTTCGGTTTCGCGACCGCGTTTCAAGCCGCGATAAACGTCATCGGGCAGGTAGTACGCCGCTTCCTTGCACATTTCCGCGACGTTTTCTGTTATAACTTTTACGTCCAGCTCTCTCAAAATAATCCCTCCTGTGACATTATTCACAAATTTATTTTTGTTTGCGTGTTTATTTGCCGTTGCCAATTAAAAATCCTGCCGCCGCGTGTATAAAATTTTTATACAAAAAAAAACGCCCTGCAAAGGACGGTTAAATTTTATATTACAAATTATGCACGGCATTTATAAAGATTTTTATATTATTTTGCAACGTAACTTCCATTACTGTAGACGTATTCGGCACCGTTTGAAAATTTGTAAGTGACATCCAAATTACTACCTTCAATCGACGAGCTGAGATAAATTGAGTTTGAAGTATTAAAAATTATTCTGTTTCTGTCGGCGTAGATAACATCATCAACAGTAGCGTCCGTGAAAAGAATCGTGGTACCGGAGCCGAAATTGTGAATTACGTCGTTGCCGGGATTTTTACCATAAAGTATCGTGACATTTTCGGCGTCATTATGAATGTGATCGTTACCGGCGCCGCCTTCAATCGTAGACCAAGCGCTGTGATTCGTAAGAGAGTCGTTGCCTTCGCCGCCGCTTAACAAAACATTTGACGCGTCGTAATTGGAGTTAATGCTGTCATTATCTCTGCCGCCTAAAATGACTGAATGATTGCCAAAATTTCTTATCGTGTCTTCATCTTCACCGCCGTCAACCGTCGACCAATTACTGAAATTATTTATAACGTCTTCACTTTCTCCGCCTTGAATGTTGACCAGCACCAAGTCTTTATCCGAAAGCACGGTATCTTCACCGTCGCCGCCGAGAATTGTGACATTAGCCGCACTGTTACCGATATAGTCATCATCTTCTCCGCCGTCAATTACGGCGTAATCACTGAAATTATAAACCGTATCGTTGCCGCCGTACCCTTGAACCGTCGAATACTGCGCGTAAAAATCTCTGATAAGGTCGTCACCTTCAAACGCGTAAACTCCTGCGCCCTTTGCAAAATTGTCAATGTTATCGGCGTCGCTCGTACCGTAAACCCGCGCAAATTCCGTGTGGTTGTTGATATTCGCCATTTCCTTTACTCCTTTCACGAACAAAACTTAAAAAATTTTCAAAAAAATTAATACGCATTTTAATCATAAAATCCTGCAGAAATTGCAAGTAAAAATTTATTGCAGGTAAAATCTTCAGTGCGTCGAAGTTTTGATAATAAATTTCCGTGATAAATGTAAAATTACAATCGGAGGTATTGAAATGCCGTTTGATAAAGAAATTATAATTCGTGACGTGAAATATTTTAAGCCGGACGGTGCTGTAGGCGAAGGCAACATTTTTATTAAGAATGATAAAATTTCGCAAATCACGTCTTCAAACAATTCGGACGTTAAAGGCGATAACGTGATTGACGGTCGCGGCAAATTTGTAACGCCGGGTTTGGTCAACTCTCACACTCACGCTTCCATGACGTTGCTTAGAAGTTACGCGGACGATTTGGATTTAATGGATTGGCTTAACAATCATATTTGGCCTATTGAAGAAAAAATGAAACGCAAAGACATTTATATCGGCGCGGCGCTTGCGGCAGTCGAAATGATTAAAAGCGGCACTACGGCGTTTATGGATATGTACGGTCCCAACATGGAGGAAGTTGCAAAGGTTACTGAAGAATCGGGACTGCGCGGCGCACTTTGTCGCGGCATTATCGGCATTTTTAACGGCGAAGAAAAACTTCAAACAAACATTGAACTTTTCAAAAATTTTAACGGCGCGGCTGACGGCAGAATTAAAGTTATGTTCGGTCCTCACGCAATTTACACTTGTCCGCCTGACTTTTTACGTAAAATCGCTGACGTGGCGGGAAGTCTCGGCGCCGAAATTCATATGCATATGAATGAAACGCTTGATGAAATTAACGGCTGTATGAAAGACTACGGCAAGCGTCCCTTTGAAGTTGTAGAAGAAACCGGTTTGCTTGACTTGGGATTTTTGGCGGCGCATTGCGTACACTTAAGCGACCATGAAATTGAAATTATGCAGTCCAAAAAAGTTCGCGTTGCTCACAATCCCTCAAGCAATATGAAATTGGCAAGCGGCATTGCTCCCGTTGTAAAAATGCTTGACGCGGGATTAACCGTTGGAATTGGAACTGACGGCGCATCCAGCAACAATAACCTTGACATGTTGGAAGAAATTCGCTTTGCCACGTTCCTTGCCAAAGTTGCAACGCTTGACCCGTTGGCACTGCCCGCCGCGCAGATTTTACAAATGGGTACAGAGGAAGGCGCTAAGGCTATTGGTTTTAAAAATGTCGGACGCATTGAGGAAGGTTATAAGGCTGATATCGTGCTGTGGAATATGAGCGGCGCCGAATGGCAACCTGCTTACAATCCCGTTTCGCTCTTAGTCTACTCGGCTAATTCTTCTTCCGCCGATACCGTGATTGTCGACGGAAAAATTTTAATGCAGAATCGCGAACTTAAGACGCTGGACGAAGAAAAAATTATTCATGAGTTCAACGCCTGCGCCAATCGTTTGACCGGAAAATAATTTTACGACGCACGGCTACTTTAAAAAATTTAAAATGTCGCCAAAAATATTTGCCGTAACTGCGCGCAGAAAAGATTAAGCGACTAAAAAAACTTCGCGCAGATTTTTAGCAGACGTTGGCTAAAATATTTCAAGACGTTGCTTAAAATATTGAATTAAATATTTCAGCAAGTACGCAGATGAAAAAAATTTGACTGTTGCATTATAATAATGTGGCAGTTTTTTTGTTTGAACAATTATCACAAAAGTTTTTTTCGTAACGTTAAGGGAGCGGAAAAATTTTTCGATATCTAAGGAAGAAAAGCAGTTACCAAAAAAATTAAAGATAAGCTGCTATAATAAGTTAGGGTGGTGAATTGATATCATGTATATAAACAACGTAAATCCTGCGGCGGGTTATTACTCCTCAACGTCAAACGCGGCGTCACGTTACGCGGCGGCGTCGGCAGTAGGCTCTGTTCAAAAAAAAGACGAATTGACGCTTTCCAGTCAAGCGCAAAGTTTTCAAGACGTTTTACAGAAGTTGCGCAAGGAAAATGAAGTTCGTCAATCCAAAGTTGACGAGTTCACGCAGAAAATTGCAAGCGGAAATTACAAAGTTTCCTCTTCAGATATAGCGCTTAGCCTTTTGGCAAGCCGATTTTAGGATATAAAGTATGTGGCAAGAATTAATTGACGTACTCAAAAAAATCTGCGCGGTCTACGATGATTTAAGCAGAATCGGCGAAAAAAAGCGCGATACCTTAGTTGCAGTTGACATGAAAGGGTTGGCGAAAGTTTTAGACGAGGAACAACTGGCGGCGGCAAAAATTCAAAACCTTGAAAAAAAGCGCGGCGCTATTCTCACGGAACTTTCCAAAACTTTAAAAAATGTCAACGCTGACACTAAGGCGGCGGAATTATATAAAGCGGCGCCAACAGTTGCCTTACAATCCGAATTGACCAATTTGCACGCGGCACTTACAAAAAGTGTTGAACGCGCGGTGAAATTACGTGACAATAACCAAATTCTCGCGCAGAGTGCATTGAAAGCCGTTAAATATCACTTAAACAAACTAGGCGGTGCGACGGTAAATCCTACGTACGGTAAGGTCGGCAATGCAGGTGTCACTCATGAAAAAAAGTTTGACTTTAAAGCGTAGTTAGATCGCTAGTTGATAGATCGCTAGCAACTAGTAACTAGCAACTAGCAACTAAAAAGGTTTTAACATGGACGAAGTGATAAAACTCTTAAGAGGGCGAGTGGTTCTTTGCGGACAACTTATAAAGTTGTTTAACGAATGGATCGACTTATTGAAAAATAATTCGTCAGACACAATCGAACTTGTAAGTAAAATATCGGCGATCATAAAAGACCTTTCCGTAAATGCGGCGAAATCGCAGGCATTTTTGGACGGCGTGCAGTCTTCTTCACTGAAAGAATTTATTTCGGCTCAGGACAAAGACATTAAGCGCGACGTTGCGGAAAGGCTTTTATTACAATCTGAAAAGTTGCAAATTCAACTGCAGACAAAAAAAGCTACCGCCGAAAAATTGGCAATCGAAGGTAAAAAATTCGCCGACTTCACATTAAATATCATAACACAGACGCAGACAAGCACCACTTACGGCGCAGAGGCGGCGACTTCCGCTAAGGCTAAAAAACATATCTTTGAAGCCAATGTCTGACAAATATTTTTTACGCCGAAATTAAATTTAAAATTTAAAACCGAAATAAATAAAAAAACAGCCGTGAAGGAAGGGATTATTTATGGGCATGTTTACCGGACTCAATACAATGGTTCGCGGCATATACGTCAACCAAACTGCATTGAATACGACCGGACATAACATTGTAAATGCGGACACGGAAGGATATTCGCGGCAAAAACTTAACATCATAACTACGGATTCTGAATATCGCAGCAGTGCTTACGGCAGTGTTGCACTCGGTACCGGCGCGGAAATTCAATCAATAACCCGCGCCCGCGACCAATTCGCCGATATTCAGTACCGTGACGAATCATGTACCCTAAGCTACTACGAGGCAGTGGCGAATAACTACGACAAGCTGGAAGTAATTTTTAATGACGCCAATAATGAAGGCGTTCAATCTCAAATTTTGAAATTCTA
>CAMJNB010000089.1 GCA_946407175.1 uncultured Selenomonadales bacterium
AGCGCAGGAACCGGTTCAATCGGTTGATGAATAGACACCTTGAAAGTAAATAAAATCGGAGGGCGCAAAGTTGAAACTTATTGCCATGATTGTCGTAACCGTTTTGGCAATGTACGCCGCGCAGAGTTCACTTTTAACCTACTTGGATTATAACGGCGTCAGCGCAAATTTAATGTTACTGCTGACTGTGTCGACGGCATTTCTGCGCGGACACTATTTCGGCGTGGCAATGGGATTTTGCACGGGACTTTTGCAGGATTTAACTACCGGCGACTTTTTCGGTTGCGCCACGTTTGCTTATATGACGGCGGGATTGATATTCGGCAAATTTTCCGAGCGTGTTGTTAAGGAGCAGTTTTTAATTCCGGTAATAAGCGCACCGGTTGCGGCGGCGATTTATTTTTTTATTACGACGGGATTTATTTTAAGTATGGGATATCCGCTTGACATACTGGACGCTATTCATAAAATTTTGGTACCGCTGATTTTCTACCAAATAATTTTTTCACTGCCGGTTCATAAAATTGTATACGAATTTGATAAAAAGATTAGTGAATAGTTTCTAATTCCTAACCCCTAAATCCTAATCCCTAATTAAGGTGTTAAAATGCTTGACATAGACAATAACAATAACGGCGAAGAATACAACGGCCGCCTTACCATATTGGCATCACTGATGATGTTCGTCATTTTTATATTGGCGGCGCGTGTCGGCTACCTGCAAATTTATGACGGCGAATATTACGCACGCCTTGCTGACGGTAACCGCATCAGAATAATTCCTTCCGTAGCTCCGCGCGGAACTTTTTTTGACCGCAACGGTCAACTTCTTGTAACAAACAGACCTGGTTTTGTCGTGTCGCTTTTACCTTTAACCGAGCCGATATCGCCTGAAGTCGTCCAACGCATTTCAAAACTTCTAAATGTACCTATTGAAGAGATTGAACGCAAAATTTCAGTTCACTACAGCTTTGACCCGATACGAATAAAATCTGACGTGACGCCGGACATTGTGACGATTATTGAAGAGCAAAAGTACGATTATCCCGGCGTCGTCATTGAAGTTCAGCCCATACGAAATTACATTCTTAAGCAAGAATGCGCACATACTCTTGGCTACGTCAGCGAAATTTCTGACGCGGAACTTGAGGCGAAAAAAGATCAAGGCTACAAGAGCGGCGACATTGTAGGGCAATTCGGTTTAGAGCGGGTTTATGATAAATACATTCGCGGCGTTGACGGCGGTGAACAGGTTGAAGTTGACGTAGGCGGTAAGCCGGTACAAATTTTAGGCAAGAAGGAACCGACGCCGGGCTACGATTTGATTTTGACGATTGACCGCGATTTACAAGTTGCCGCCGAGCAAGCCGTTGACAAAATGCTTGGTGAAATTAATGCGAACGCCGCCGCCGCAGTTGTTTTAAATCCGCAGAACGGTGAAGTTTTGGCAATGGTATCACGTCCCGCATTTGACCCGAATCTTTTTGCACACGGCATTTCAACTAAAGATTGGAACGCGATTAATACGAATCCTTACCACCCTATGGACAATAAGACTATAACCGGTGAATATCCGCCGGGCTCGACATTTAAAATTGTCACCGGTACTGCCGCGCTTGCTACGGGTAAAGTGGCGCCGGACGAAATGATTTTTGACAGCGGGCAACACTGGCTTGTACCGAAAGGCAACGCAGGCGGTGAGGCGTTGGGTTGGCTTGACTTTCACAACGCGCTGGCTCATTCCGATAACGTTTACTTTTATGAAATGGGTAACCGCTTAGGTGCTGACCTTTTGGAAAAGTACGCGCAGATGTTTGGACTCGGTTCAACGACTGGAATTGATTTACCTTATGAATCGCCCGGTCTTGCCGATTGGAAAGAGTATAAGTGGGAAGTTTATCACGACGAATTTTATTTGTCGGAGATAATGGACGCGGCTATAGGGCAAGGATTTAACTTGGTGACGCCGTTGCAAGCCGCGATGGTTATGGGTGAAATTGCCGCCAACGGTAAAAGATTTCGTCCGCACGTTGTGAAAAAAATCGTGACGCAGGACGGGGAACTTATTAAAGAGTTTACGCCGGAGCTTGCGGGACAGCTTGACGTTGACCCTGAAATAATTCGACTGGTTCAAGCGGGACTGCATGAGGTTACAAAGACCGGTACAGCCGCGCGAAATTTTGAAGGCTTTCCTCATGACATTGCCGGTAAGACGGGTACGGCTGAAAATTCGCAAGGCGCGGATCACGGCTGGTTTGTAGGTTACGCGCCGTATGACAATCCTACCGTCAGCGTTGCCGTAATTGTTGAAAATGGCGGTTACGGTGCTACGAGTGCTGTACCTATCGGCAGGCAGATTTTGGAGGCGGCATTTGCCATTCAAGCTCAACGCGGACCGTTTAATTAATGCGTAATGCGTAATTAAAAGCTCCAAGCTCCAAGCTCTAAGCTCTAAGCTAATACAGAGGTGATTGAAATGAAATATCGCGCCGCAATTTTTGATATGGACGGCACCCTTGTCGACACTTTGCCTTACCTTGTCGAAAGCGTCAATGAAATGCTGAAACATTTCAACCTGCCGACAAAAACGTCTGAAGAAATTCGACTGGCAGTAGGTAACGGTGCCGTCAAGTTAATGGAGCGCATTTTACTTTTCGGCGAAGACAAGGCGCGTGACAAAGAATTTTTGATTCAAGCGCTGGACTATTACGACGGATGTTGTCAGCGCAATGCCATTGCAGGTACGAAACCTTATGACGGCATTATTGAGGTACTTGCCGAACTCAACACAAAAAAAATTCCAATCGGTATTTGTACCAATAAACAACATTTCGCGGCGATTGAAATTGCCGAAAAGCTTTTGGCGCCGATAAAATTTGACGCGATTCAAGGCGATGAACGCGATAAACCGAAAAAGCCCGACCCTACTACCGCGCTTGCCGTTGCGAAAAAGTTAAACGTTAAGCCGGAGGAAGTTGCGTACTTCGGTGACACTTATGTTGACGTGGAGACGGCGATTAACGCGGGATTTTTACCAATCGGCGTGACGTGGGGTTTTCGTCCGGAAAGTGAACTTGTTGACGCAGGTGCAGAAATTATCGTGCATCACCCTTCTGAAATTTTAAATGCCGTTGAATTTGCCGTATAAAATTTTTTAAAGGAAGTGTTAATATGCCGTCAACGCCTGCCGTTTCAGTAGTCATTCCGCTTTACAACGCAGAAAAATATATCGGCGCTTGCCTTATGAGTATTTTAAATCAGACGTTTCAAGATTTTGAAGTTATCGTGGTTGACGATTGCTCCACCGATTCAAGTTGCGTGGTAGTTGAAAGTTTTGTACCGAAGTTTGGCGAAAGGCTTAAACTCTTACGCACTGAAAAAAATTCCGGCGGCGCAGGTTTACCGTCAAATATCGGCATTGAAAATTCATGCGGCAAATATCTTTATGTTATGGACGACGACGACTTAATTTTGGATGCAACTTTGGATACGCTTTATAAATCGGCGGAAAATTTTCAAGCCGACGTGGTATTTATGGAGCGCGGCTACTTTTTTGAAAGCGCAGAAGGCAAAATCGTTCCCGATGACAAAGATTTAAAATTGCAGGCGTGGATGGGAAATATTGATTACCTTGTGGAAGAGCCGGAATTGGAAAATGAAACTGCGGCATTGATAGAAAGCTTTTTGCAAATTGAAATAGGTTGGCCTGTTTGGCAAAAATTATTTCTGCGCGATATTGTCACGAAAAATCAAATTACCTTCCCCGACCTGCCGACTGCGCAAGACTGTATTTTCACGTTGCAGTTAATTTCCTACGCAAAACGTTTTCTGCGCGTGCCTTACCCGCTTTACATATACCGCCAAAATAATTTTGACTCTATTTGCAGGACAGCCAGAAGTTCATCAGACAATGTGAAGTTTTGGACTAAGACTTATATTCAAGGCATAAAGTTTTTGACAAATTTTTTCGGCAGACAGAAATTTTTTATCGAGAATCCCCATTATCAAAAAAACGTGCTGGAGTTGTGGGAGGAAATTTATTTACAAAATACAAACTCAACAGACTCCATGTGAATTAAAAATTTTTTATGAAAGGAGCAGTACTGTTAATGCAAATTCTGAATATGGAAAATTTGAATTTTAAGGCGATTTTCTCTGCAAAGGGATTGCCGATAATGACTGCGGCGGTTGTCTTGGCAGGCGGCGCGGCAATGGCTGTATCTGATTCCATTGCCGACAGCGGTAAAATTGTTTCCGGCGTAAAATATGACGGTGAAGACTTAGGCGGCTTAAATTCTCAGCAGGCGACAAACTTTTTTCAAAAATCTGCCGCACGAAAAATGCAGCCGCTTACCTTTTCATACGGCGGCAACAAATTTCAAATTTTGCCTGAAGAAATTAATTTAACGCCGCAAATTGACAAAGCCGTTTCCGAAGCGCAAAGCTACGGACGCGGTAAAGGTCTTTTACCGGATTTTGCCGACCAGGTTGCCGGTTTATTCGGCGGTCACGACGTTCAACTAAATGCGCTTTATGACGAGGAGCTTTTAAATAAAAAAATTGCCGATATCGCCGCGCAGGTTGACGTACAGCCGGTTAATGCGCGTTGCAACGTCTATCCTGCCAACGGTATGATTGAGCCTATTGCCGGTTCAATCGGTAAAAAACTCGACCGCGAAAAATTAGCCGCGTCACTGAAAGAGCCGCTTAAAAATTTGGATATTCCGAATAAGGCAATTAACCTTGAACTTGATGACGTTGATCCTTTCATAAAAACTGAAGACATTGCAAATATCGACACGATTTTGGGTCAGTACAGCACTTATTATTATCCCGGAGATCGCGGCGACAATATTTGGATTGCCGCAAATGCCATTTCCGATAAAATTTTAAAAACCGGTTGGGAATTTTCTTTCAACACGACTGTTGGTCCGCGCACTTGGGAGGCAGGTTATAAACCGGCAGGCGTCATTATAAACGGCAAGCCCGATATCGATTACGGCGGCGGAGTATGTCAAGTAAGCTCTACGCTTTACAACGCGATTTTGCTGGCAGGTCTCACGCCTACCGAAAGGACGCCGCACTTTTTCCAATCTTCATACATAGGATACGGCAGGGACGCGACTGTTGCCGACGGTCAAATTGATTTTAAATTCCGAAACGATTTGCCGCACACCGTTTACATTACTGCGAACGCCACCGGCTCCACTCTCACTGTCTATGTCTTAGGCACGAAGGCTGATTTAAACGGCTCCAATATCGCCCTTGAAATGGACGGAACGTCACTCTACCGCGTCTACTATCAAGGTGGACAAGTTGTCAAAGATGAATATCTACATACCGACCAATATTACACGCCGCCCGCCGCCAATGAATCTCGATAAAATCTTTATATTTAAGCAGGTGTTACAATGCGCGTTATAGCTTTTTTTAAAGACGAAAACACTTTCAATAATTTATTGCCGTACCTCAATAAGTCCCTTGACGTCATTTTTGCTGACGAAAGAAATTTTGCCGAAGTTTCAGCGTCGAATTGGGATTATATCTTCACGCAGGGCGATTTCGTCAAGCAGTTATCAGAATTTGACTCTGCGCGAATCATTAACGTTGACTTCATTTTAAACGGCGATTATGAAAAAAGAAATTTGCTTGCCGCAGGTTTGCAAAATAAAATTTCATATTTTGAAACGGTCATTGTAGGTGACTTCGCGGCGATTATGGGTTTTAATGCCGATGAATTTTTTACCAAGACGGTCAATCTTGCCTCAAGCTTTCAAGATTTAAAAATCTCCTACCTTTGGCTTAAAGCGGCACTTACCGCGCCGAAAAGTAAAGTCAAGTACGCGATTATCGGTCTTTCGCCGCACGCTCTGCGCTATGATTTATCCTTGACTGCCGATAAGTGGCAAGCTCTTTCGTACTACTCAATTTTCAAAGGGCAGATGAATTTCCCGCTGACTGATGATGCGATGTACGCGCTGTTCGACGAAAATTTTTTGAACGCCTGCGATTTACCCGACACTGATTTAGATTTTGCCGACCCTTTAGGCGAAAAGCAACTCAATGAACGTATCCTTATTCCAAAAGACACTTACGGCTTGAGGACTTATG
>CAMJNB010000090.1 GCA_946407175.1 uncultured Selenomonadales bacterium
GCCGCGCAGCCCCAATTCCAACACGTAATTTTCCAGCACGTCCACTTCTTCCTGCGATACGTCGAAAAATCCCGTGCGCAGACAGCGGAAAATAGGTTCTGAACGCCACGTTCGCAAAACTTCAAGTGCTGACCTTATAAGCTCGGCAAAAGGGTGATTCGTCGCCGCGCGTTTCCTGTCCACAAAGAAAGGTATATTGTGAATTTCAAAAACCGGCTTGATTAAGCTGTTGTAACTTTCGTCACGAAAAATGACGCCGATATCGCGAAATCGAATATTTTTTTCACGGTGCAATCTCAAAATATCCCGTGCCGCCGCCTCGACTTCCACGCGCTTGTTGACTGTTTCGACTATTTTTAAATTTTCACACTTGCCGCCGAATTTTTTGTAACTGCGCGAAAATAAATTTTGCTCGACGTATTTAAGCTCGGGACTTTCAAACCTGCGCGGCGTAGAAAGGCGCGTAATTTTAAATTCAGCGTGAACTTTTTCTGCAAAGTCGCGAATGGTTTTAAAAGTCTGAAAAGCGCGGTTAAACATACCAAGTTCCTTGACGTTTTCGCGGCTGTTTAAGTCCACGTCCATAGGCAGGGCGATATAAACATTTTTGGCGTGACGAATAATTTCACTCACAAGCTTACGCTGTTGCGGGTCAAAGAAAATAAAGCCGTCGATAAAAATTTCGGCGTGCTTGATTGACTCGGCGTCTTTTAAAAGCTCCGCCGCCTTTTCGATTAAGTCACTTTCATCATTTTGCCGATTTTCAATTTCTGCGCGGAATTTTTCTGACAGCAAGGCGATATCGTGAAGTTTATTTTTCAACTCGTCATCAAGGTTTTTATCGGCGTCAATAAGTTGCCGAAGTTTAACCGCGTCTATTGAATAGGTACGCAACTCCTGCAGTTCCTGCGCCAAAATTTCTGTAAAGCCGCGCTGATCCGTCGCCTTGCGGTAGTAAAGTAGATCTTTGGCGTTGTGCTTTAAAATTTTTCGCAGAATGATACGCCTGCCGATATCGGAAATGCGCGGTACAGATGCGCCGCCGACTTCAGATAAAATTTGCCGTGCAAAGCGTTGAAAGCTCCACATTGCCGTATTCATCGCGCCGCCGGTCATTGCGGCAAGTTCAAGTTCTGCGCGGTAAGTTTGATAAGCCGGTAGCAAAAAAATTATTTTCGTGCTTATCGGCGATTCGCGCAGAATTTTTTTCATACGTTCAAGCAGTGCAAAGGTTTTGCCGGTACCTGCCCTGCCGATTATGACTTCAACTGACATTTTTTCTCCTTTTAGCTAGTAGATTATAGAAAAGCTCTAAGCTAATTTCTGTGAAACATTTTGGCAAGGTCACTGCTGGAAAATTTTATAATGGTCGGTCTGCCGTGCGGACAAGTGTAAGGGTGCGGCGTGCGGCTTAACTCTTTTAAAAGCATATCCATTTCCTCCGCCGAAAGTTTTTTACCGGCTTTAATGGCACCTCTACAAGACGCGACGGCGATAAAATTTCTGCGAATGTTGGCGGCAATTTCAGAGCGGCGTACGGCGTCTATATCAGCCTTAGAATCGCTTTCCGGTAAACTTGATATAATTTCCCTTAACATAGCGCCTGCGTCGGTTTTAGAGGCATCTGCAGGCGTTGACAGCAGTCTAAATTCATTCTCACCGCTTGGCTCCATAGAAAATCCGAGTTCGGCGAAAAGTTCAAGATTATTTTCAATCGTCATTGCCTCACGCGAATCAAATTTTAAATTTTCCTGTATCAAAAGAATCTGCGCGGGAATCCTGTCTTTGTAAGCGCTTAACCTGTCAAACAAAATTCGTTCATGCGCCGCGTGCTGGTCGATTAAGTACAAATCAGAATCACTCTGCGCGACAATGTAGCATAAATCAACTTGACCGATGGGACGGAAATTTTCAAGCGGCGTTGTCGTGACACTTTGCGCAGGTAAATTTTCACCCGCCGTTAAACTTTCAGCCGAATGTAAATTTTCAGTCGGCGTTACATTTTCAGCGTCATTATTTTTAGGCGTCAAGTCATCTTTCGGTGAGTCGTCATCTTTAGGCGAATCGTCTTTGAAAAAGTCGTCGTCATCAAAAAAACCTTTGTCGAAGTTATCTGCGTCATCATTTTTACCCGCCTTTTCGCGCAGTTGTTCAATGGTCAAGGCGGGATTGTCGGACTTCGGATCAATGATAAATTCAGATTTTTTGCCGCTTGCAGAAGGATTGTTGCCGCCGTTGAAATATTCGTCAAGGTTAAGCTGTTCATAACGCGGCTTATCAACGGGCGCGGCAATTTTGCGTAAATCGGAAATGGAGCGCTTTTCCTCAACGGCATTACGTACGGCGCTGTAAACGTTTTTGTAAAGTTCGCCGTCATCTTGAAATTTTATTTCAATCTTCTGCGGGTGCGCATTCACGTCAATGTAATACGGCGGCACGTCAATTTTCAGTACAACAAGCGGGTAGCCGTTTTTAGTGACAAGGGACTTGTACGCCTCATCAACCGCTTTGTAAATGGTTTTATGCGTAATGACGCGACCGTTTACAATGAACGTCTGTCTGTTGCGGTAAGAGTGCAGAAGGTTAGGTTTGCCTGCGTAGCCGGTAATGTTAAAAGTTTCGGAAGAAAGTTTTACTTCAAGCAGGGAATTAGCCAACTCGGCGCCGTAAACTGCGGCTAAGGCGTCAAGCAATTTACCGTTGCCGGGCGTAGTCAAAACATTCCTGCCGCCGTTTATCATCACGAAGGCGATATCGGGGCGGCTTAATGCAAGCTTTACAACAAAGTCGTGAATCCTTGAACCTTCGGTAGGCGTAGCCTTTAAAAATTTCAGCCGCGCAGGTACATTGAAAAATAATTTTTCGACAAGAACGGTAGTACCGATTTTACAGCCGACGTCCCAAGCACCTAAGGTGAGACCGCCTTCAACTTTAATTTTCGTGCCAAGTTCGGAATCAGCGGTACGTGTCATAAGGGTAAATTTAGAAACAGCGGCAATGCTGGGTAAAGCTTCTCCGCGAAATCCCAGCGTCAACATATTTTGTAAATCGTCGACGCTTGAAAGTTTGCTTGTGGCGTGACGGCGAATGGCAAGCGCGGCGTTGCCCTTAGTCATACCAACGCCGTTATCGGTTATGCGAATCAGCTCTTTGCCGCCGTCAAGAATTTCAATTTCAATGCGCGTGGCACCGGCGTCAATGGCATTTTCTATGAGTTCCTTGACGCAGGACGCGGGACGCTCTACAACTTCACCTGCGGCAATTTGATTTATTGTTACGGTATCAAGCAGTTTAACGTTACTCAAATTCATACCTTCCTAAATAAATTTTGCGAAAATTATATTTCAATTTAAATTTTATGTCTACCAACTCAAAAATTGCAATAAAAAAAGACGCTAACCATTTGTAGCGCCAAAGAAAAAGTAAGTTAAAAAATGAAGTTTAATTTACAAATTAATTTTAAGGACGAACCGGCGTCACTACGTAAATGTAGTCGTCTGAATCACCTTCGCGAATGTCGACGGGATCGAAGGCGCCGTTAAGAGCCATTTTGCAATTTCCGTTTTTTAAAATCTTCAACACGTCAGCAAGGTAACCGCAGTTGAATGACATATTTATTTCCGGTCCTTCCAAAGCAATGTGAACGTGTTCCGTACCGCTACCGATATCAGAAGACGCGGCGCAAATTTCCAATCCGCTTTTTGAAAAATCAAATGAAACTTTTTTGTCGGCGGAATCCCTTGAAATGATTGAAATTCTGTCAATGGCTTGACGAAGTTCCTCAACCAAAATTTCTACAAAAGTCGTGCTTGACGCGGGAATAACTCTGTTGTAGTCAGGGAAGTTGCCTTCAATTATGCGTGCCGTCAAAAATACTTCGCCGATATTAAACGCTACATTTTTGCCGGTGTAATCGATTTTAATAAATTTTTCTTCGTCGTCCGGCAACATTTCATAAATACTGCGCAGTGCGTAGGCGGGGACAACAAATCTCAATGAGTCGGTCGCGTCCAAAAGGTTATCTTTCGCAACGGAAAGACGGTGCATATTCGTAGACGCAACGGTTATTTTGTCGCCGTCCGTTTCAAAAAGACAGCCGGTATAAAGCGGGTGACCTTCGTCATTGGAGCAGGCAAATACAGTGCGTTTTATCAAATTCCTCAAAACAGACGCTTGAATTTTAAAATGACTTTCGGCGTCGCGCTGTAAAACTTTCGGAAAATCTTCAGCGTTCATTGTCGCAATGAAGTAGTTAGACCTGCCGGAAGAAACCTCCAAATAATTTTCTTTATCATTCTTCGCAATTAAAATTACATCGTCCGGCATCGCCTTTACAACTTCAATGAACTTTCTGCCGATAACAACAATGTCACCGCCGTCGTCTTGCGCATTCACGGTGATTTTTCCCGACATGCCAAGCGAATAATTATTTGCTTGAACTTCTAAAATATCTCCCGTGACATTTAAGTAAATTCCCGCAAGTACAGGTGACATAGGTTTTACTGCTATTGCCTTTGAAACTTGCATAAGCACTTCTAACAATTCTTTTTTTGCACAACTAAATTTCATCAAATGACCTCCAATTACGTAACGATTTAATTAATTTTATATAACGGTTTAAAAATAAGTTTGACTGTTTATCGGCTGTAATTTATAATTTGCGCAGATTTTTTGAAAGGAGTTTTATCATGGACGTAAACGCCAACTTGATTTTAATGCAGTACTTTGAAAACGCCGCCGACCTTAAGCCCGGCGAATTTGTACTTCTGCGCGAAGGCAAGGTAGTTGATCCGTTGATTCACGGCAAATTTACCAAAGAGCATATGTCTACAATTCGCGTGTCCGACGATCAAGAAATTTTTGAAGGCGATATTTTGGTTTATCCCAAAACGCGCCAATTCTGCATTATCGACGACATTCGGCACTATTTCAGCGAAGGCGAAGGCTACTACCTTATTCATTATCACACGCCAAATATGTTCCCGCCGCCGCCGCACCACCACCATTGCTGTCATCATCATGAATTTGAAGAAGAAGAATAAACTCAGCAAAAATTTCGGCTTAAACGTCTTTGCACTGCGCGAAGGCGTTTTTTTGTTGCCTACATTTCAATCAGCGGCGTTTTCTTCCCGTACAAAAGCATATCGAATATATCGTAGTAGTAAAGCGGAAAGCCCGACGCAAAATTATCCGTGACGCTCCAAAACGGCACTTCTTTTTTCAATATGTCGTTAATGTACCTGCAGTCTATGTACCACGCCGAATCCAAATCAGATTTAAAAGGTACGAAACAAACTTTTTTGCCGTACGGTAACTCGTCGAATTGCTCCAAAATCTCATACTCTTCAGTATACGCCGTTACGAAAAGATTGTACCAGTTAATACGCTGTTTACGTTCATTCCATTTTTTTACGGCGTCGTCAAAATTTGGATAGTGATTCATATGCCATAAAACATTGCCGAGATTATAAACGGGATAATCAAATTTTAACGTCTCTTGATATTCGACTGTATCAAGCACCAATCTTTCTTCCAAATAAACGCGCGGACTTCGCAGAAAACGAATATATTCTTGGGCGCTGATGTACATATTGACCAAAGGAGAGAGAAACGGCAAGCCCAGCGTATGGCTGATAAGTCCGCCAAAACAGTGCATTGAAAAAATGGAAAGCCGCGACCTTTGCAGTTGCCGATATTTTTGAAAAGTAAATCCCGGTATGCAAACAATCCAATCGCCTAAAATTTTATCGGTGTCGAGATTAATTGCACGTGCAAACTTCGTGACTTCTGACATACCGATTTCCTGCGCACCGGCAACAAGGATAACGTCGTACCCCCCCCCTTTGCCGGAGAGCTCTTGTATCGGTATGAACGGAACTGCGCGACCGTGATTATCTTTCGCCGAAACTTGAACATTCGCCGTGACGCCGACAATATCAATGCCGTTAAACTGCCTTTCCAAAATATTTACCGCGCCGCCGATAAAGCGTTGGTCCGGCGACACAATCCATATGACAATGCGCGGCTTGCCGTTAATCTCCATAAAAACTTCCTTTCAAAGCAACGTGACATTGTAGCCGCGTTCAAATCTTTGCAACGCCGATAGAGA
>CAMJNB010000091.1 GCA_946407175.1 uncultured Selenomonadales bacterium
AGCCAGCGGTGAACAATTTTCACCGGACGTACGCCGTGCATAATGCCGTAGGGTACGCCGTGCAGTTTTAAATCCCGCGTTAAAATGGTGTAGAGATTTTTTTTGATAATGCGGTTAATTTCGGCGCCGCGTCGTTCCTCAAGGTTTATGTTGTCGACATTTTGAAAAGTATGTACGCCGTCGGAATTTTTCACGGTAAGCCGCGTTAAAACTTTTTTTCCGGTAACGTCATTGTAAATTTGAAAAGCGTCGAAGTCAGCCGCGTCGTCAGAGTCGGCAAGTTCAATGTGAAAGGCGCGTAAAACTTCCCAAGTAACTTTGTGAATAACCTGCGCGTCGGAGTTTAGCTTAAAATTTTTAATCTTCATTTCTTACCCTTGCAATCGGCGCAGTAGCCGTAAAATTTTACTTCGTGATTCACAATATCAAAGCCGGACTTTTCATTAATAACCCTTTCCAAATTTTCCAGCAGGTCCTCTTCAAACTCGATAATCTTTCTGCACTTAAGACATATTAAATGGTGATGCTGATGCGTCTGCGGATCGGACGAATTAAGTTCATAGCGCGTACGTCCGTCGTCAAAATTTATTTTCGACAAAATGCCGAGTGAACTCAAAAGTTCAACGTTGCGATAAACCGTAGCAAGACCGAAGTCAAAATCTTTGCCTTTCAAAACGTCATAGACTTCCTCCGCGCTAAGGTGATGATCGTTTTCGTTTTCAATGAAAATCTGCAAAATTTCTTTACGCTGCGGTGTCATCTTGTAGTGATTTTCAGACAGCTTAACGCGCAGATCCCTCAAGCTAAAAAATCTGTCGCTCATAAATAATCCCTCCCCTAAATTAAATCGGCGTATTCTTTTTGTTTATCGGCGGGAACTCCCAGTGCGTCCATTGCCTGCGTCGCCGTGAAGTGCAAATTTTTCATTACCGCACGGATATTTGCAATTAAAGTTTTTTGGGCACCTTCAGCTATTCCCTCCGCCTTGCCTTCGGCTTTTAATTTGAGTATTTTTTGTACAATTTCTTTGATGGAGCCTTCTGCCGTACTTTCGGCTAATACCTCAGCCTTTCCTTGCAATATCCCTTTGGCGAATCCTTCTTCCTTGCCTTCGGCATACGCAAGTTCAAGTTCATCATGAAAAATTTCTGCAAACAAAGGGTTAATATAATGCATTAAATTGAAGCCTCCATTAAATTAAATCGGCGTATTCTTTCTGCTTATCGGCGGGAACTCCCAACGCGTCCATTGCCTGCGTCGCTGTGAAGTGCAAATTCTTCATAAGCTCACGAACATTTGCAAGAAAGTTTTCTTTTGCACCTTCAGCTTTACCTTCGGTATGCGCCGTTTCCAACTCGTCTTTAAAAATTTCTGCAAACAAAGGATTCATTTTATTCAACTCCCATCCTTTATTACTTCTTACAAAGGCGGCACGTTCAGCAAGTATTTTAAGCCTCATATCGGCGGGATTTATGCAGAAAAAGTCGTGGATTAAATCTCCCAGCTGACTGCCGCTGTCGTCCTTGTAACTGCCGTTTACATAAATAATATGCGTGCCGTCGCCGAATTTTTTACCGGTCTCTTTTACAATTCGTTCAATGTGATAAATTATCTTGCCGCCTTTTAAAACGTCATTTTCCGTGATAAAAATTACAAAGCTCTCCGGCAACACTTTGAACGGTTCGCCTTGTTTAAGTTTGTGATAATCCAGCATTGCGGAATTGTACCTTGCACGATTAGGCACCGCGCCCGCGTCTGTACGTTGCACTTCGATATTGTACATTTTGCCGCCGTCATCGGTAGCGAAAACGTCAAGGCGTACCGATCTGCCGTAAATATTTTCAATCGTCTTTTGCATTTCGACAGACTTAACTTCAAGGTCATTTTTATCAAGTATAATTTGCAAAATGTATTCGACGCACGGCACATTGTCAGCAAAACATAAAACGAAAAAGGCGTCGTCAATGAGTCGCGCTCGGCTAAGCCATTCAAAATATTTTTCTTGGTCTATAATTTTTTCATCGTCCATTAAAATCTTTCTTTCAATGCGCCGAAATTTTTTCAATTATATTCGTCGTAGATTTACCTGCCACCAAATTTACAAGCTCGACGCGTCCGCCGTAACTTTGTACTATTTTGGATTCCGGCAACGTGTCAAGCGTATAATCGCCGCCTTTAACGTAAACATCAGGCTTAATTTCGGCAATAAGGTTTTCAGCCGTATTTTCGCCGAAAAATATCACGTAGTCAACCGCTTTCAAGCCGAGTAAAACTTCTGCGCGGTCATCTTGATTATTTATAGGTCGCGTTTCTCCTTTCAACTTTTTAACTGATTCGTCCGTGTTAAGACCGACAATCAGCACGTCGCCGAAATTTTTTGCCGCAGTTAAATATCTTACGTGCCCTACGTGCAAAATGTCGAAACAGCCGTTTGTAAAGACGACTTTTTTATTTTTAAGCTCTTCGCGCAGATTAGGTATGGACTTTCTATCAACCAGCATTTTTGTCACCAATTTCATTAGCAAAATTATTTTTAAGCTCTTCGCGCAGATTAGGTATGAATTTTTTATTTATCGGCATTTTGTTCACCTATTTCATTGGCAAAATTTTTCAGCGCTTTCAAAAGTTCGGCTGAATTAACGGTAGAAGTACCGTACTTGCGAACGGCAACACCAGCGGCGTAGTTGGAAATTCGCGCGGCATTAACCGGCTCGGCACCTGCAGTAAGCGCCAACATAAACGCGGCAACGCAAGTATCACCGGCGCCTGAAACGTCGAAAACTTCGCTCTTGTCGGTAACGGGTATGTGATGAACCGCGCCGCCGCGTTCAAACAAACTCATACCTTCTTCACCGCGCGTTATTAGCACGCCGTCTGAATTTAACGCCGCCAAAAGTTTTGAACCCGCGTCGATTAAGTCAGTCATATCATTAATTTCAGTTTTGGTGAAGGCGGCAAGTTCAGCGTCATTTTGTTTGGCGTAACCTATGCCTTCAAACGCGCCTATTCTGTACCGTGAATCGACAATGCTCGGAATTTTATTCTGCCCCGCGTAACGCACGATTAACTTTTTTATCGACTCGGTAATTGTACCGGCGCCGTAATCGCTTAAAATAATTCCGTCGACTTTCGGCAAAATTTTATCCAAATGCCCTATCAATGTCGCCTCAATTTTCTTTGAAAGCGGCGCTTTACTTTCGCGGTCAATGCGTACAATCTGCTGACTTACCGTAGCTCTGCCGCCGGCAATTATGCGCGTTTTTGAAATTGTCGGTCTGCTTTTATCGGCAACAACGCCGTCAACATTTACCTTGCAATCGGTTAAAATTTTTTTCAAACTGTCCGCATATTCATCGGCACCGGTGACACCTACGGCGTAAATTTTTCCGCCGAGTTTAGCCGCGTTTGCAATAACGTTAGCCGCGCCGCCTGCAACTACTTTTTTTCCTGCTTCTTCCAAAATTAAAACGGGAGCCTCACGCGAAATACGCGAAATGCGCCCGTCCAAATAAACGTCAGCAATTAAATCACCGACGACCAAAATTTTTTTTCCGCTAAATTTGTTTACAATGTTTTTGAGATTTTGCAACGTTATCACCTTTTTAGGGAACAGGGATTAGGGAATAGGGAACAGTTTTAAAATTTCCTAATCCCCAATCCTTAATCAAGGATAAATCGGAACAATGTCAAGCGCGGTAGATTCGTCGAACCCTGCGGCAATGTTGAAGTTTTGAACTGCCTGTCCTGCCGCGCCTTTAACCAAATTATCTATAGCCGACAAAATTATAATTCTGCGCGTCCTCTCGTCGAAGTGCCACGCAATATCGCAGTAGTTTGAACCGCGTACAAATTTTGTTTCGGGATAAGCATTTCTGCCTAAAAGCCGAATGAATTTTTCAGCGCCGTAGAAATTTTGAAATACCTCGTCCAAAATTTTTTCGTCAACGTCCAAATTAAGTTTCGCGTAGCACGTAGCCAAAATGCCGCGTGACATTGGAACAAGGTGCGGCGTGAAATTTATCGTGACGTTTTCGCCGCTTAAATCTGAAAGCGCCTGTTCAATTTCCGGCGTATGTCTGTGATGAGCGACGTTGTAGGCTTTAAAGTTATCGTACAACTCCGGAAAGTGGTTACCGAGTTTGGGACTTCTGCCGGCGCCGCTTAAGCCGCTTTTCGCGTCAACGATAATTGAATCAACGTCAACCAAATTATTTTTCACGACCGGCGCAAGTGCCAAAATCGACGCCGTTGTAAAGCAACCTGCATTGCCGATAATTTTAGCCGTGCGAATTTTATCGCGGTAAATTTCAGCCAAGCCGTAGACTCTCTGCGCGTCCTTGTGCGTATGTTCGACCTTGTACCATTTTTCATAAACAGCCACGTCATCAAAGCGGTAGTCAGCGCCTAAATCAATGATTCGTACCGGCAGTGACGCCAGCTTTTTACCGACGTCCATAGCGTGACCGTGCGGCAGTGCGATAAATACAAAGTCACTGTCCGCGCCGATTTTTTCAATGTCTTTCAAACTTTCCAGCGTCTTGTCGCAGATTTTAAAAAAGTGCGGATAGAGTTCGGAAATTTTTTTTCCCGTGTTACTTTCTGAAGTTATGTGAGTAATTTCAACTTGCGGGTGGCGTTGCAGTATCGCCAAAAGTTCCGCGCCTGCGTAGCCGGTAGCGCCGATGATGCTTGCTTTTATCAAAATTTTTCCTCCGTCTTAAAATTTTTCGCCGTTAAAAATCTTTAAACTCCTCGCCGTAGCCGTACTTTTCAATAACGTAATCAATATCCTTGTCGCCGCGTCCGCTTAAATTGACGAGAATTGAGCCTTTACCCATTTCCTTAGCGCGGCGCATAGCGTAAGCTACTGCGTGTGAACTTTCAAGCGCAGGGATAATTCCTTCATAGCGGCTAAGTTTAAAGAAGGCATCAACCGCGTCCCTGTCCGACGCAATTTCATACTTGACGCGACCAATTTCGCGCAGGAATGCATGTTCGGGACCGACGCTGGGATAATCAAGACCGCTGGCGATTGAGTAAACCGGCGCGGGATCACCGTTATCACCTTTCAACATAATGCTGTTAAAGCCGTGCATTACGCCTTCTTCGCCGTACGTCATCGACGCGGCATTGTCACCGATTTTTTCACCGCGTCCCATAGGTTCAACGCCGACAATTTCTACAGGATCATTTATGAACGGCAAAAACATTCCAATTGAATTTGAGCCGCCGCCTACGCAAGCCGTTACAACGTCCGGCAAAAATCCCATCATCTCTTGGAACTGTTCGCGCGCCTCTTGACCGACGACCATTTGAAAATCACGTACCATCATCGGGAAGGGGTGAGGACCTACGACGGAGCCTATGCAATAAATAGTGTCCTTGTAATTTTCCATGTAGTCTTCAAACGCCGCGTCGACAGCCTCTTTCAAAGTTTTTTGTCCGCGCGAAACGCTTACGACATTTGTACCCAAAACTTTCATGCGTGCAACATTCGGCGCCTGCTTGGCTACGTCAATTTCGCCCATGTAAATCGTGCATTCAAGTCCGAAAAATGCCGCAGCCGTTGCAAGTGCCACGCCGTGTTGACCGGCGCCTGTCTCTGCAATGATACGCTTTTTGCCCATGAACTTTGCCAATAAGCCTTCGCCCATGCAGTGATTGAGTTTGTGCGCGCCGGTATGGTTAAGGTCTTCACGCTTGAGATAAATTTGGCAACGTCCGTCACCGATTTTGCGGCTAAGTTTTTCGCAGTGGTAAACAGGCGTAGGTCTGCCTTGAAATTCGCGACGAATGCGGCGAAGTTCATTTACAAATTGCGACGACTGGCAAATTGTCAAGTAGGCGTTGTTAATTTCCTCCATTGCCGCTACCAAATGTTCCGGCAGATACGCGCCGCCAAAACGTCCGAAACGTCCGTCAGCCGACGGATAATTTTTCAAATACGTTGAATAATCCATAAAAATTTTACCGTTACTGAAAACTTATAAAAGGTTACATCAACCTTTATGTTTCATTCCTGCTTCATAGAATCCGCTTTCGCCTTCGCTACTAACGTTTGCTGTAACTCTCCACAGG
>CAMJNB010000092.1 GCA_946407175.1 uncultured Selenomonadales bacterium
TGAATCAGATTCGTAGCCTTCGGGAATTTCAAAAGTCGGCATATGAAGTTCACCGAAATTAAAAGTGACGTTGCAACGTTCGGCAATTTTTAAAGTGTTTTCGCAAGCTTCGGGAATGTCGGCAAACAGTTCATACATTTGTTCGGCAGACTTTAAATAGTAATCGTCGGAAGGAAATTTAAATCTTTTTTCGTCGTTAAAAGTCGCATTCGTCTGCAGACACAAAAGTACCTCGTGCGCCGTGCTGTCACTTTGATTGACGTAGTGCAAGTCATTAGTGGCGACAAGGTGGATATTCAATTCACGCGACATTTTTATAAGCGCGTCACGTACCTTTTTTTCGTCGTCCAAGCCGTGATTTTGAAGTTCAAAATAAAAATTATCCTGCCCAAAAATTTCAATGTACTCTTTCGCAATTTCAACTGCGCGGAGATAATCGTCAGCCAAAATTGCCTGTGGAATTTCGCCGTATACGCAGGCGCTCAGTGCAATAATGCCGCCGTGAAAAGTGCGCAAAATTTCCTTGTCGACGCGCGGCTTGTAGTAAAAACCTTCAAGCGACGCAAGCGTAACAAGTTGAGTTAAATTTTTGTAGCCTTCGTTATTTTCAGCAAGCAGCACGAGGTGAAAATATTTTTCGCCGGATTCGCGTTCAAAGCGTGAATGCGGTGCGACGTAAACTTCACAGCCGATAATGGGCTTAATGCCGCGTTTGACGGCCGCCTTATAAAAATCAATCGTGCCGTACATGGTGCCGTGATCCGTCATTGCAATGGCAGGCATATTTAAAGTTTTGGCACGGTCAAGCAGTTTTGTAATTCGCGCTGCGCCGTCAAGCAAACTGTATTCAGTGTGTACGTGAAGGTGTACGAAATTTTTCTGTGTCATGGTTTTAGCTTGTAGCCGGTAGCTTGTAGCTTGTAACTGATAGCTTTTTTACCGGCTACCAGCTACTTGCTACCAGCTAATTTTTACAAATACTTTCAATCCAGTTAAAGAGTTCGTCAAGGTCGTAATCGCCGCCGTGTCCTTGTCCCCAAGGTGCGAAGAAGTTTACTTCAGCGCCGTCCGCTTGCAACTTCAACGCCAAAATCGCGGGAATTGCCAACGCCGTATCTCTGTCCGCCGCGCCGTGACGTATTCTGAAATATTTCGCCGTCTTAACGTCATTGCGTCCGATAAAATTCAGCGGGTTCATCAAGCGTATTTGTTCCGACTCAGCCATAGGACCGCCGGAAATTTTTTGCACGATGTCAGAGAAGTGACGCGGCTTGTTTGCAGTTGTACCGAACTCATCATTTTCAGCGGAGCTTAAATCCATTTTGTCAAAGGCAGGTGCGGCTTTCATACGAGTTACGGCGTAAGGGTAGGCGTCCAAATCCACGTCAATGACTTTACCGTTTTTCATTTTAACCCACGTAGCTTTTGAAAGGTCTTCGCCGTGAATAAGAGCCATCTGCGCGGAGCTGATATAAATCGATTTAATGTAGTCTTTAAAAGTGCCGTTACCGTTTTTGTCAAGCGTTAAAGCCGTGCCGTCGTAATCGACAAGATTTAAACTGTTGACGTAATCGGGGAAGGCGTCACGTAAGGGTTTGGAAATTTTAATTTCGTCCGCCGTCATTTCAACCGGTTCACTCGACGCAACGGGATTATTGGCACTGTTCGCGTCAACTCTCGCAGGTTTGCCGTCACCTTTACCTTTGTAAACGCCGCGCGCCTTCAAATCTTCAATCTGCCACATTGCGGGGTAGTACGTGTTTACGCCGGAAAAAATCCATTCGTAGGCTTTATCGGCATTTTCAAGGTTGGTTATGGGACAGTAGACGCTTGCGGCAAAAATGTCGTCACGTTCATCAGCCGCGCCGATTTCTTTTAAGTAGCCGTTGAACTCTTCCGCGTTGCCCATAACTCCGAGTGCCGCAGAAAGTGCGCCGCCTGCAGAGGTTCCGTTTGAAATAATTTTTTCAGTGTCACCTGCTGGTAACCTGTCTTTATTGTAGCGCAGGTAGCGAACAGCCGCCTTGTAGTCGACAATAAAGGCAGGCGCCTTGCCTACGTAATTGCCGTTTGTTACGGTCGTCCTGCCGCGAATTGCGGGAGCCACTACAACCATACCGCGTGAGAGTGCTACAAGTGATGCGTTGGGCTTGCCGGTGAATTTATCTTTTTCAACAGGTGCAAGAATCGAACCGGGCATGTAACCGCCGACGCCGTTTGGCATAAAAATAGGTGCGGTGCTTGCAATGTAGCCGTTCACCGTGCCGCCGCGCAGATATTCGGCAGGAATGTAAATGCTGAGTGATTGAGCCTCGACATTGGCGGGATTTTTCACGTAGACAATATTTTCATAGGCGACGAATTTAACTGCGATGCCGTTTATCGCCATAGTTTTTTCAACGCCCTTGCTTGCGTCAAAATTTATGTCGCAGGTATTAATTGCGGCGGCGCTTGCAGTAGGAATAAAGTCAACGCCGTAAATATTTGGTACGCCTGCAGTCAACACGCCTAAGCCCAGCATTGCGGTCAGCGTACGCGCCAAAAATTTTTTCTTCACGAAAATCACTCCGGTCTAGGGGCTAGGGGTTAGAAACTCTAAGCTGTAAGCTCTAAGCTCTAAGCTCTAAGCTCTAAGCTACATTCTAACAACAGATTTTTTTGCAGTCAATCAAGCCGCCTTACGTGCCGTGAAAAATCTTTTTCTTGACAGCATTAATGCTTATGGTTATAATTTCCGTTACGGTTTTGTCACTGTGGCGTTTTTTTGCCGCAAAAGTGGAGGAATTTTTTTGAATATAGAAAACAATTACAGATATAGGCGCGGTTGGCTTAAAAGCTAAGGCGGGCTTTTTTTATAATTCGGCATTTAAATTTTGGAAATACGTAGAAAAATTTCCTAAGCACTACAGATTAGAATATCTAAAATGAGGAGTGACTGCGTTAATGTTTAGTCCTGTTCGAGTTGGCAAGCGGACACGCTACAGTTACGCCAGAATCAAGGAAGTTATGGAGATGCCCCACCTTCTTGACATTCAGCGTAAATCTTATGAATGGTTTCTGCGCGAAGGCTTGGAAGAAATTTTGAGAGACATCTCGCCGATAAGCGATTTTAACGGGAACTTAAAACTTTTTTTCGGTAAATTTAAGTTGGGTGAGCCGAAATATACGCTTGACGAATGCAAGGAACGTGACGGCACGTACTCTGCGCCTATTCGCGTAAACGTCCAACTCGTCAACAACGAAATGGGCGGCGAAGTCAAGGAGCAGGAAGTTTTTATGGGCGATTTCCCGCTTATGACGCAGACCGGTACTTTTGTCATAAACGGCGCCGAACGTGTTATAGTAAGTCAGCTTGTAAGAAGTCCGGGCGCTTACTACGGTGAAACGATTGACCAAACCGGTAAAAAGATTTACACGGCTACGGTTATTCCCAATCGCGGTGCGTGGATTGAACTTGAAACGGATTCTTCAAACAGCATAAGCGTGAGAATTGACCGTACGCGCAAAATGCCGGTTACATACTTCCTTCGTGCCATCGGTTTTGAAACTGACGAAGAGATTTTGGATTTATTCGGCGACAGCCCCATTATTCGTGATGAACTTGAAAGAGACAGCGAAATTGATACACGCGCAAAGGCACTCGGTGAAATTTATAAACGACTTAGACCTGGCGAACCTATCGCAACGGTAGAAAATTCACAGCAACTTTTAAATTCACTTTTCTTTGACCCCAAGCGCTATGACCTTGCCGCTGTCGGACGCTACAAAATTACGAAAAAGCTCGGCTTAAAAAGTCGTCTTCTCGGCAAAACTTTGGCGGAGGATATCATAGACTTTGAAACCGGTGAAGTCTTGATTCAAGCTATGGAAGAGCATGTAGACGAAGAAACCGGCGAAACCGTCACCAAGTACAAAGTCATTGACGAAGAAGATATTAAAAAAATTGAAACCGCAATAAATGAAAGTAGCGAAGAGGCTATTTTCGGTCTTACGCAGGACAAAGTTCACAGGGGATATTTCACGCCGATACCGATAAGAATTAAAACTGAAAACGGCGATATGACGATGCTTTGTGCGCCGGAACTTTCGATAAAGGACAATCGCACAGTTTGCGTCGCCGATATCGTAAGCGCAATTGGTTACATGATTGACCTTATGAACGGCGTAGGCACGGTTGATGACATTGACCATTTAGGCAATCGCCGCGTTCGCAGTGTCGGTGAACTTCTGCAAAATCAATTCCGCATTGGTCTTTCACGCATGGAACGTGTTGTCCGCGAAAGAATGACGATTCAAGATTCGGAAATTATCACGCCGCAAATTTTGATTAACATTCGTCCCGTCGTTGCCGCTATAAAAGAATTTTTCGGCTCTTCGCAACTTTCGCAGTTTATGGATCAGCATAACCCGCTTTCAGAACTTACGCATAAACGCCGCCTTTCGGCACTCGGACCAGGCGGCTTAAGCCGTGAACGTGCAGGTTTTGAAGTTCGTGACGTACACAATTCCCACTACGGCAGAATGTGTCCCATTGAGACGCCTGAAGGTCCCAACATCGGTCTTATAGGCTCGCTTTCAAACTATGCCCGCGTCAATCGCTACGGCTTTATGGAGACGCCGTACAGAAGAGTTGACAAAGAACATCAGCGCGTTACAGGCGAAGTACGTTACCTTACTGCTGATGAAGAAGAAAAGCTGGTTATCGCGCAGGCTAATGAACCGCTTGACGAAAATGACTGGTTTGTCAATGAAAGAGTCACGGCGCGTGTTAAAGAAGAAACTACAATGGTCAGACGTGACAGGGTTGACTACATGGACGTTTCGCCTAAGCAAGTTGTTTCCATTGCAACGGCTATGATACCGTTCCTTGAAAATGATGACGCCAACCGCGCATTAATGGGTGCGAACATGCAACGTCAAGCCGTACCGCTTTTAAAGACGCAAGCGCCGCTTGTAGGTACCGGTATGGAATATAAAGCCGCTTGTGACTCCGGCGTTATGATACTGGCTGAAAATGCAGGTACCGTAACTTACGTTGACTCAAGCTCAATTCAAATTAAAATCTCGCCTATGGACAGGTACGTCCTGCCTTCGCATTACACGCCACTTACTCAAAAAGGTAACCGCGTAAAAGCCGGTGAAGTAATCGCGAAGATTGACGACAGACCGGTTATCGCAAAACGTGAGGGAACCGTTTTCAGTTTTGCACGCAATATGATTCAAGTTGCCGTTGATGACGATGAATATAAAATTCCGCCCGGCGCCAACATTCGCGTCAAGGAAGGTATGCCGTTAAAAGACTCGCAACCGCTTGCAGATAATTTCGGCACCATAGTTCGTGCAAAAGGCGGCGGCTTTGTCAAAAAAATTACCGCCGAAAAAATTATTGTCGAACCCGCGCAGATGTTTGACGAATACTTAGTGCCTTCCGACTTTAAATTCAACGTGTCAAAAAATGAAAGTATTAAAAAAGATAAAATTCTTGCTGAAGGTGTAGGCGAAGTTGTCTACGCGCAACGCGCAGGCAAAGTTGTAAGCATTGATTCAAATACCTCAACCATTCGCATTGACGTCTTTCCGCGCGACGAATACAAACTGCAAAAATTTGTGCGCTCCAATCAAGGCACTTGTATTAACCAAATTCCGCTTGTAGAAAAAGGCGAACGTGTAGAAGTCAATCAGCCCATTGCCGACGGTCCCGCCACGAATAACGGCGAATTGGCACTCGGCTACAATATTTTGGTAGCTTACATGCCGTGGGAAGGTTACAACTACGAAGACGCTATCTTACTTAGCGAAAATTTAATTAAGCGCGATATTTATACCTCAATTCATATTGATGAGCACCAATGCGACGCGCGCGATACGAAGTTGGGACCGGAAGAAGTTACGCGCGACATTCCCAACGTTGCGGAAGATGCATTGACTAACCTTGACGAAGACGGCGTTATTGCGATCGGCGCTGACGTAAGACCGGGCGATATTTTGGTAGGTAAAGTCACGCCGAAAGGTGAAACCGAATTGACGGCTGAAGAGCGTTTACTGCGTGCAATTTTCGGCGAAAAGGCTCG
>CAMJNB010000093.1 GCA_946407175.1 uncultured Selenomonadales bacterium
AATGTAATTTTATGGGAAAAGAAATTGGAATTGATTTTGGTACGACAAACACGGTTGTTTCTTACGTGAACAAAAGCGGCAGGATTCGCGCCTTGCGTTACGATAAAAGCGAAATTATTCCTTCCGTGCTTTACTTTCGCACGTCCGAAGAATATTTTATCGGCAGTACGGCGAAAAAACTTTTGGTGCAAAACCCTGCGGCAGGCGTTGAAAATTTTAAAACGTCAATCGGCGATTCACAGCGCCATGAAATTTCTGCAGAAAGCGGCGAAATAATTTCTCTTCGTGCACGTGACGCGGCTAAACTTTTTTTGAACAAAATCGTTCAAGGCATTGAAAGCAAGCTGGTAAAAGAATTTGGTGCGGCGACAGGTTGCATTGATCGCGCAGTTATTACCGTACCGGCGAATTTCAGCTCGACTGAAAAAGGCGCCGTTAAAAATGCCGCCAATGACGCGGGGCTTGAAAATATTAAACTTGCCGCTGAACCCACTGCCGCTGCCGTTGCGTACGAAAATTCGCGCGGCAATGACGCTGACGAAATTATTTTGGTCTACGATTTCGGCGGAGGTACTTTTGATGTTTCGGTGATACAAAAAAATCACGGCGCCTTTGAAGAAATTACGACCGGTGGCGACAAACATTTAGGCGGCAACGTGCTGACTAAAAAAATTGCCGAAAAAATTTTATCCGCAGTTAATTCAAAGTTTTCAACCGACTTTCCCGCAACGGAAGATGACTTCGATGAAGAACTGCATAAAATTTCCGCCGCCGATTACCGAATGAATATGAGTGAAATTTGGCGTACGGCTGACCTTGTCAAAGAGGATTTATCTGAAGATGAAAACGCCGAAGAATTTTTTAATATCGCCCTGCCCGACGGCAAGTCTGAAACTTTTGAGTTCACGCTGTCACGCGCGGAGTTGGAAGAGCTTATCGGCGAAGAGATTAACCGCACCGTTGAAATTACGTTAAAGACAATTCAGGCGGCGAAGGATAAAGGCATTGAAAAAATTGAACGCATTGTTTTAGCCGGCGGCAGTTCAAACATTCCGCTTGTCCAGAAGACGTTGGAAGAGCGCCTTCAAAGTCACGACATAGTTTTTAGCGACGACGTGTCGACTTTAATTTCACGCGGCGCCACGATTCTTGCCGGACGTTACGCAGAAATGGACAAACTTACAAAGCCGGTTACCACGTTGCAAATGGGAATTACCGCCGCTGAAGGTATGGAGTTTGAAAAATTTCAAATGCTGATTCCGGAAGATGCGCCGTTGCCTTGCACGATGAAGAGGACGTTTTATCTTTCGCGCGACAATCAGCGTCGGCTTGAGATTGACTACTATGAACGCGACGTTAAAAATTATCCTGCGGCAAAGTACGGCTACGACAAAGGCGTTGAGCAAATTGATTCGCTGGTAATTGACAATTTGCCGCCGAATTTAAAGGCTGGTGAAGTCAAAGTCGACGTCACATTTACCGCGCAGATTGACGGCAGTTTGGATATCAACGTCGAACTTAAAAATTTGAATGACGAAAAAATTACGCAGGGTAATATTTCGTTCACAAAGAAAAGCGATATTGAATGATAGCTTAGAGCTTGAAGCTTTGAGCTTTGAGCTGGTAGCGATTCATTACCGGCTACAAGCTAACAGCTAAATACTAATGGAGGAAAATTTTAAATGGAAATTACAAGTTTAATCGGTCTTCTCGGTCTTGTGGGACTGTTGGGATTTTTCGGCAGAGGTGAAATTTCTCAAAAAATCGACGACCTTCAAAACCTTATCAAGCAGAATGACGAACAGGCGGAAACGCGCGTCAAAAACGTTGAAAAAATTGCCGCAGAGGCAAGCCGTAAAGCACAGGGCTTAGTTGATAAAGATCAGCACTTTGCTACGAAAATCGACACCGAAAAATTATCCGAACGACTTCAAGCTTTGGAATATGAACAGGACGGCAAAGGTATTTCCGAACTCGAATCAAAGCTTAACACGTTGCAAAAACGCTCGGACAATCTTCAAAAAAGCGTGCAGACTATTCAAGGTAAAAATTACGACGAAACCATAACCAGCCTTATTGCGGACGTTAAAAATATTGCGGACCATTTCAATTCAATGGTTGAAGGGCTGAAAACTTTTGACGACAATTTACAAATTCTTGACACCGGCATAAAAAATCTTGATGCTAAATTTAATAACTTGGACGAAGAATTAAAAACGGTTGAGGGTCAAGTTCATGACGTTGAAAATGAAGTTCACAACGTAGAAAGTCAAGTTCAAACCGTTGAAAATCGCGTGCAGACGGTTGAAGAACGTCCCGCACCTGCCGAAGGTGAACCGGTAGCCGATGAACGCCTTACTACGATTGAAGACGAACATAAAGACTTCACGCAGAAGTTGACTGATTACAACAACGTCCTGCAAAAACACCACGTCGCGCTTGTGCAGTGGAAGAGTAATTTTATCGTCATTCAAAATACTTTCAATGCCATTCAAGCCAAGTTCGATGAGAATAAGCAGACATTGGAAACACTTCAAATGCGCCTTGACGAACAGCAAAAATTTTTGGACGAATACAAGACGCAGACCGAAAGTATAAGCGGCGTTAAAACTGAATTTGACGGCGTGAAAGCTGCGGTTGACGATTTTAAATCTGAATTTGACGGCGTGAAAGCTGATGTAAGCGGTGTTAAATCTGATGTCGATGAGGTTAAAACGCAACTCGCGCAGGTTCAAAATGTTGACGGCGTTAAGTCTGCGGTTGATGATTTTAAATCTGATGTTGACGGCGTTAAAACCGATGTTTCAGACGTTAAGGCGCAACTTGAAACGCAGGTTCAAAGTATCGGCGAATTTAAATCACAACTTGACGCGCAGGAAAAAATTCTCGGTGACGTTAAGACGCAATTCGACGCACAGGGAAGTTTGCTTGATTCGGTTCAGAAAAGCATTGCCTCCATTGAAAAAATTTTGGACTCGATGAAAGAGCCTACATTTTTGACGATTGAGAATTTTGACCTTAAGCCGAACGGCAGAATTTTTTTCACGGACAAGCCCGACGAAGTTTTTCAAAATCTCAAAATTGCCAGCAACCTTTCCGGTCTTACGTCATTTCTTGCCACGTCAAAATTTGCCAAGAAAGAAAATTTCATTCGCATTATTGAAAACTACCGCCAAAATTTGAAAAAGGTTACAGACAAAGTGCGGCGCAAAAAGTTCAATGAAGATGCGCTGTCAGAAGAAGTCACCGACGCATTTTTTAACACGCTGTCAAAATTCTTTCTTGCTACGATTCCGATTTCAATTTATCGCGGCGCGCGGAAGGAGACTTTGGACGCTGAAGATGAAAATCTGCGCGAAGAAGAATTTAAATTTTATTCCGAATTTCTTAAGCGTGTGAATGACTACCTTGCCTCTTGTCACGTCTACACGGTGCCGGTGTTGCCGAAAAATCCGATGACTTCAAATGACATTGACAGAATGAGTGTAACGCGTAAAGAAACGACTAACGCGGACGAAGATAATTTGATTGATGAAGTGGAGCGCTTACCGTACTTTATGGATTACATGACTGAAGGCGGCGAAACGGAAAACTTCTGCTCGGAAGGCAAAATGGTTGTCCTAAAATACGACGGTGAGGCGCAATGAAAACTTACGTCGGCATAGACTTCGGCGCTTGTGATATTAAAGCGGCAAAAATTTCTCCGCAAACACGGCGCGTGCAAACCGTCAAACTAAATATGAACATGGCGGGAAGTGCCGCCTTGCCCGCAGTCATTTTCTACGACAAAATTAAAAATGCCGTTGAAGTCAAGATAGGCGACGGCGCGAAGTCCAGCTTTGAACTTGACAATAAAGTTTCGCGCATTATGCCTAAAGTGGCGCGTAAAGCGTGGAGCAAGTTCATACCGAATCTTGACCGCGAAATTTCAGCCGCCGATGCCTTGACCGATATGCTGGCGAAAATTTGGAAACACATTGCACGGCAAGTCGCGAAAGATGAAAATTTTGACGTGACGATTACGGTACCCGCCGCCTTTTCAGAGGTGCAGAAAAAAATTATTAAGCAAGCCGCGATTAATGCCGACGTCCCGATTTCTTCAATCATTGCCGCGCCTTTTGCAGAAATTTTTTCGTGCGACGAATTTTTTTCAAACGACGAATTTTTTAAAACCGACGCCGCGCAGATTGTTTTAATTTTCGATTTCGGCGGTACGGCGCTTGACGTGAATTTATTTAAGCTTGAACGTACTGCCAAAACTTTCGCCGTGACGGAACTTTCAGCCGCAACTTTGAACTACGGCGGCACGAATATTGACTACGGCATTTTTCTAAATATTTTTCTGAAAAAGTACGCCGACACGATTAATCAAGTTTTTGCCGACGATAAAGCCGGTTACGAGCTGATTGCGCTGATTGAGAAGATGAAAGAAGAAATTTTCCTTGACGAAGAGGACAGCTCAAGCGGCAGTTTGATTGACGACAAGGGAAATTTTTATGAATTTGAATTGACGCGGCAGGAAGTTTTCAGCGCGATTGAATTGGACGGCGTGAAAGATAAAATTACGGAAATGCTTGATGATGTCCTTGACGACGCTGGGATTGCGCCTTCCGACGTGAACTTGGTAAAAGTTTTCGGCGGCACTTCGTCCATTGATTATTTTTTGGACGTGTTGGAAAAATATTTCGGCGATGAAATTTTCTGCGCGGAAGATTTTGAACGCGACGGCATTACCAACGGTGCGGCTATCGGTGCGGCGAAGTACCGATATATGACGGACGAAGAAAATCTGCGCGTCAAGGTGAAAAATATCGTACCGTGCGGCATTTACATTCTGCGCGGCGACAAATTTTTTCGTTGCATAAAGCGAAATGAACTGCGCGGCTTTGTGACGCCGTACAAGCCGATTGTGATTGATGAGCTGAAAAAAAATCATTGGCACGTGTCTTTTTATCAAAGCTACTGCAACGAAGCCGAACTCCCCGCCGCAGGTGATGACGCGGTTTTTCTGGGCGACATTAGGCTTGATTCCCGCCTTTACACTTCGACGCAGGCAATACTTTTTAAAATGAATGTCAATGCGGCAGGTCAACTCTGCGTAAAATTTTTTGAAGATACACAAGTAAACGGCAGATCTAAAATTACTTTAGTCGAAGAAAAAATTTTGTATCCCGTCAGAGTGAAAGGAATTAAGAATTAGCTTTTAGCTCTTAGCTGGTAGCTTGTAGATCTTAGATATTAGTTTTTTACCGACTACCAGCTACCGGCTACCAGCTGTAAGGTAAAATCTAACACGGAGGAAAATTTTATGATTATTAGTTTTAAACCGCTTGAAGTAAATTTTTTGCAACCGGAATATTTTGCCGAATTTAAATGCGACGGAAAAAAATGCAATGCCGCCTGTTGTAAACGTTGGGGCATTAGAGTTGACGTAGATTCGCTTACCAGATATCAGCAAATTGAATCGCAGGACAAAGAAATTACGTCGCACATAAAATATATTTTTGAATATGAAGATAGTTTTATGAAACTTGATGAAAATGGGCGTTGTCCCTTTTTGAACGATGAAAACCTTTGCAGTCTTCAACTCAAGTACGGAGAAGATTTTTTGTCACAAACCTGCAGAAATTATCCGCGCCTTTTTAATAAGATTGAGGATGTCCCTGTATTTGAACGCGCTTTGACCGTGTCTTGTCCCGTTGCCGCAGAAATTGTACTTCTTTCAGCGTTGCCTATTCAATTTAAAATGGAAAAAGAAATTGATATCGACCTTGCAAAATTTAAGCCGAATAAGTATGCGCCGCCGGAAGAAGTAAACACCTACGCGCAACAAATTCGTATGACGGCGATAAAAATTCTGCAGGAACGCGATTTAACCATAGATCAGCGGCTGGCGGTTGTGGGCGTCTTTCTTGATATCATTGACGAGACGATTAAGGCTGAGAAGTTTGACGAAATTCCGCAGGTTTTGGAAATGTACGCGTCCAAAGGCATTTTCTACGAATCACTTCAAGCCGTGTGGCAGGACGCCAATTTTGACTACAAAAAATTTGTCAAGCTGATGTTAGG
>CAMJNB010000094.1 GCA_946407175.1 uncultured Selenomonadales bacterium
TGAATGGTTCGACAGCCATTTTTTAAAAGGCAGGTGAATTAAATGACAGATACAGCGACAGAAACCGCGACTTTTAACCTCGGCACGGTCGGAATGTTGTGTACGCGCAAAGGCTTAAACGTACTTTCAGCGGGATTGACGGGTGAAAGAATTGTATTTACTAAGCTCGCGATTGGCGACGGCATTTTGGACGTCACGAGCGATAGCGAATACAGAGTGGCAATCCTTGACAAAACGGATATGACTAATTGGTGAATGGATCTGCCAATTTGCGAAAACGTCAACCGTGGCGACGGCACGATGTTACTTCACGCCATAAAAAACAATGCTGAAATTGTGGAAGGCTTTTTTGCCAGAGAGCAGGCAGTTTTCGCGATTGACCAAGCGTCTGGCGAAGAAATTTTGTACGCTTACAGAAATAGCGGTGACGCCAGCTCATTTCTTCCCGCCAATACGGGACCCGTAGCCAAAACGATTGACTTAGGCGTCGTCACGGTGATTCAAAACGCGCGAAATGTAGAGGCAATTTTGGACGCCTCATTTGCCTACGTCGGTATGGCTGATTACAAAATTCACGTCGACGCGGAGCACCCGCACCCCAATATGCCGAATTACTACGGCAATGTTTATGACACCAATGCATTTTGGGCGGCGAATCACGACAAGCACCTTTACCAAATGTCGGTAGACAATACGCGGCACGTCATTTTAGGCGACGCGGCGGAGCTTATACCGTCACTCGGCAAGACGATAACCGATAACCAGTCAAAAATTAACACGCTGAAAATTATTGCAGACGCCAAAAACGAATTGGGCTTAGATGCTAATATGATGATTGTTGAGGACTTCAAGCCGACGACCGAAATTGACGTGTACAAGATGAAAGTTTTGTCCTGCGCGCAAAACGGTAAAATTATCGGCGTGCAGTCGGACGAAGGCATTATCGCGGGGCAGTATTATTGGATTTCGGACGGCAACAATCAAGAATTGGTGCAGGTTATCGGCGCCGTTTACTCTACCGACTACTATCACGTCGAACTTGCCGAGCGGCTGACTTACGGCTACAACTTAAGCACGGTTTATCTGTATCGTTCGACGGTGCTTGATAACACTGAAACCGTTGACAAGAAGTCACTTAGTTGGACGCCGAAATACACGTTCAAAGGCATTTCAGCGAACATTGAGAGGGTGAATTATTTGGACACGTCACAATACAACCGCGCGGCGCTAAACATCAGCGGAGAAGGCGTCGTCACGCGGGACGGCTATTTTACCTTGACTAATGACGAGGGCAGTTTTGAATACACGCCCGATGAGGACGCAGGTCAAGCTTGGGTGACACAGCCCGACATTGACACGCTTTTTGCAAAGTTGGAGGCTAGCAATGGCAACTAAAAAAAAACCACCTCAATACCGCGCCAAAAGTTTATATGCCAACAGAATTTATTACGGCAACTTATTTGTAGGCTATATTGGCGCATTTATCATTTCAGGCGACTTGCAGTTTCAGGCACAGGTCGACCCTGATACGATACAAAAATTTTGCGGCTACGATAAAGACGGCAATGCAGTTTATGTAAGCTACAAACCAAAATTAAAAAGGTGATTGCAATGGATATACCGTATAAATTTCGCGGCATTGATGAGGACGGCAACTTTCACTACGGCGACTTAGTTCAATCCCGCATTTGTATGATTATGGAAGATTACGCCGCCACTAAGGTTTTGCCGCAGAGTGTTTCACAGCTCATTGGATATGATGTGGACGGCAGGGAAATTTACGAAGGTGACACGCTGGTTGATAAAGACGGGAACATTTGGGATAAATTGGAAATTTATTCAGACGTCGACAACGTCTTCACCGTGCAAAAATACAAATTGCGGCTTATTGGACGTGATTTTAGTCTTTGACAAGATATTAAAATTGTAGTAGCATTACGCAAGATTTTAATATCGGAGGAGAAGCAAAATGACGGAGCATAACACCGACAAACCGTTAGCGTATAATCTTGGCAAGGTGTTTGCTACAATGCAACACATTATTAACACCCAGAGCGGCGACCGCGAATGGTATGCGTCTAAATGCGGCGGTATACATACGCTTTGCCAATCCCCGCTGATTGAGATTGCAAATATGCACCGCAAGGTTATGACGGCGCTTAGAGCGATTAAAAGCCGCAGTGCGATTTTGGCGGAAAAATTTAACATAGCGCTGGCGGAAGTTATGTCACTCTTGCCGACGGACATTCCGCGCTATTTAACTCCCGACGAGCAATTTAATTTTCAGCTTGGCTATTTTCATCAGGCGAAATTAATGGACGACGCACATTTTGAGACAGCTTGCTAGTATGGCGGTCAATACCAACAGACGAGTTTAAAAAATTTTATATAACAAAGGCGCAGGGCAAAAGGCTCAGGCGCTTTTTTTATTGGTGGTGAAAATTTTGGCATATGACATAAAGACGCTACTTGGATTCGGCACGGGCAAATTAGACGATGTAGAAATTGCGGACGGCGTCATTGAAAACGTCAACTCCTACGCGCGAATTTTAAAAATCGACGAGCTTAATGACGACAAAGTAGCGATTGACACGGACAGCGCGGTAATTGGCAGGTACGAAGATTTCAGCGCCGGCAACGACGTCTTGATACACGTTTCAGCGTCGGCTAAAGAAACGAAATATCTCGGCAAGTATATGGTCGCTAAAATTCTTTTGGCGCAAAATGGCTTGCTGACATTAAGCAAAAAAATCACGGACTTAATCCCACGCGACCAATTTGAATTTTACACTTTGCAAATGGTAACGGCGGCTAATTTTGACTGCTTGACGCTTAAAGACGGCGGAGTAATAATGCCGCCTGTATTTGACATACACAAACTTTGCGGCGGGATTTTATTCATTCGTGTTTTTGATTCGCTGAAATTTGAAGGCGGACATATAAACTTGGTTGATAGTGGCATACCCAGCAATGCCAAACATTTATTCAGACCGCTTACGGAGCAGGAGACGGCGGCGAACGGCGAAGGTGACTTTGCAAAATTCAGCGGTCAAGAAAACTTCATAACGGCTGAAAGATTTTTGCTTAACGCAGGTGACGGAGCCTTAATTTTGGCGGCGAAAAATATTTACTGCAACGAAAAATCACGCATTGGCAATATCGACACGCACGGCGCCCATTTTTGCAGAGGTGCTGAAAATTCCGTCGGTGTTAAACCTGCTAACGTGACAAATATCGGCGGAAGTACGATTCTGATAGCGGCAGAAAATATTGTCGACTTCAGCGCAAAAATGATTGCCAAATATCGGACTGCGGCAACTAAGGAAAGTGAAGTCGGCAGGGGCTTATGCCGTTGCTATATCGCGTCCAATACGCCGTTGCGAAATGACGAGGGCTTGTATGCTTATGACGTTTTGCATACGCCTTCATTTCTTGACGCGGTTAATATACACGACTTCGGCGCGGGAACTTTTGGCAGTATCGTCAACCCTACGAAGGCGATTAACAACTACGCACGAGTCACGGCGATTAATCAAGGCGGTTGCAGATTGACGCTTGCCGATGAAACGGTTAACGGCTTGACGCCGATTGACGTGGACGCTATGATTATCGTGCAGGTAATTCAGAAAAGCCACTTGCATACGCAACACGCCGGCGAAATTGTCACGGCTAAGGTAATGTCACGCGGCGAAAATTACGTCGTGATAGATTATCCCGCACCTGCAGTGAGTCTTGAAAATTACGCAATGCAAATTATCAGCGTCCCGCAATTTGTTAACTTCACGCTGAATACCAATTACACCGGCACGCCGAAATACAACGGCAAGGTCGGCGGAGTGTTCGCAGTGGCGGCGAATACTTTGTGCGATATCAGCGACGGTAAAATTAACCTTGAAGGTAAAGGCGGCGCACCTGCGTATGGGCGTGAAGGGCTTGAATTTATCGGCAACGCGCAGGATTTCAATCGCTTGCCACTGGGTGAAGGCCACGGCTCGGTATTCGTGCTGGCTAAGACGTTAAAACTTAGTGCTAATTCGCGAATCGGCGCGACGTACAGCGGCTTAGGCACGGGTGACAGATTCGGCGGCGGCAACGCTATTCAATCCAATATTGGCGGCGGTTATCGCGGCGACGTGGACAACGAAGGCACGGGCTCGGCAGGTGGTTATATCGGCGGCGGCAGTTTTGCAGGTAATTCGCGCTACGGCGGTTTAGGCGGTTCAGGCGCAAGCGGCGGCACGTCCGAAAATTTCCGCGAGCTTGAGACGTCCAAAATTACAGGCGGTTACGGTTCCAACGGCAAGGCGAACGGCGCGTACGAAGGTGGCAAGCAGGGCGCTCATATTTTTGTAGTTGCTGACAAGATTGAAAATTTCAGTCAAGCTTGTTTTTCGACAGGCGGCGAAGGCGGTCAAGGCGGCATTTACCAAGACGGCATTAACGGTGCGGCAGGCTACGGCGGCGGGGCGTCGGCTAACGGTTCAAGCGGCGGTTCAAGCGGTTTTTGTTTTATATATTGCAATTAAAGCGTTGTTAGCTCTACGGGGCGCAATGCGAATAGGCGCGGTAATGTCTACGGGCAACCGCGTCTTTTTAGTGCAATCAGCATTAGAGAGGAGGTTCACGGTGGTAACTTTTAAAATTAAATTCGGTGAAGGTTTTGAATACGAAATACCGTTTAGCCGCCTTGAGGGTACAACAATGACAGAAGAAGAGTTTTTGAAAGAATTGGGCGCAGAAGTCGACACACGCCGCCTTTCAGACAACGAAAGAGGGAATTTAAATGGCGAAAACCAGCAAGTTGCAGGTCGTGACGAAGGACGCTAACGGCAAGGAACTTAACCGCACCGTGTCTTACGTCAATCCCGAGACCAGCGACAGCGATTTAACAAAATTTGCGACGGCTTACAGCGGACTTTCACGTCGCACCTACAAAGATGTTTACCGCATTGACCGCGAGGATATCACGGACGCGACGACAGAATAATTCAGCATAAAGGGGGTGACACAATGAATGAAGTAGCACGCACAATTCAAATCACGTCGACTAAACCGAGCGGCCAAAAAGTCAGCAAGTCAATCACCAATGCCAATCCTGCCGCCGCTAATGCCGATCTGAAAACTTTTGCCGACGCTTATGGCGATCTGTCAACTAACACCGTAAGCAAAATTTACAAAGTTGACAAAAAAAATATTACTCCGCAAAGTAACTAAATTCTCGGCGCAAAACTCGACACACGCCGCATTTCAGATTTGATACAAGGAGTGAACAATTATGTTTGATATTCAGCGTTTTGCCGAAAGTTGGGCGGCGGCTCCCGTTGCTAACGTAAAATTTGACGTCAACCTTAACGAAAACGGCAACATTGCAAAAGACGGCGAAACCATTGCCGGACAAAAAACCTTTACCATGAAAGGCTTTACTGCAAGCGGCACTCCCGCACAAGCCAATACCGTGCTTGACAAAATTATTGTCGATATCGGCGGCGGCAGTTACGTAAGCAATTCAAAATTCCGTACCATTACGCAGGGCGTAGACGGCGAGCCGGACTGAATTTAAGAGAGGTGATTTTAAATGGCTACGAAAGCAGAAATTAATTTGACTTTTGGATACGGTGACGAGACAACGCGCAAATTCAGCGTGGGTCCGTACCCCGAAATGGCTAACTCCGATTTGTCGGTTGTAAAAGCCGCAGTTAAAAACTTCAACACGACGGGACTTGCCGACGTTGCGAATCTGATTCTTTCAGACGGCGGGTCAAGTTGTACCGGCATTGTTGCGGCTGGCGTGTCAATGACCGATTCCCGCGAAATTAACTTGAATGAATAGGAGGTGATATGAATGGCTACAGCACTTAAACTTTATACTGCCGACGGAAACCTTAACGCGATTACAAAGACGATTTCCAGCGTCAACCCTGAGGCTAGCGACTACACTTTAAAAGACTTTAGCGTCAAGCTTATGAATTTGTCCAATAACGACTTGCACAAAGTTGAACGTGTCGACACGAAAAATATCACGAC
>CAMJNB010000095.1 GCA_946407175.1 uncultured Selenomonadales bacterium
TTTCCGGCGGTCAGCGTCAACGTGTTGCGATAGCGCGGGCAATAGCAATGAAACCTTCGATTATCATGGCGGACGAGCCGACGGGAAATTTGGACACGAAGTCGACGCTGGAAATTATGCAGATTTTTCGTGACTTGCACGCGGCGGGGTCAACGATAATTTTGGTGACGCATGAACCCGACATTGCACAAACTGCCGACCGTCAAATTTTGGTTAAGGACGGGAAAATTACCAAAGACATTTTAACCGCGCATTCCGATGAAAAGATTGACATCATATAAAATTTTTGAGATATACGAAGATAAAAAAACTTTACCTCACCAACTCTTAGTGTTAGAATTTGCTTGTTACAGTAAACCTAACGCATAAGGCGATGAGGATGTTTGCATTTTAATCGCCTAAGCGTCTTTTGTCAAACACGTTGGAGGCGTTTAAAAATGACAGATAATGAGCGTTCATATCGTAATAAACGATATGAAAAGTACAGGTTGATGTATGCAGCAATAATGTCGTGCTATCCGTTTACGATAGAGGATTTAGAGGGCGAAATTTGGAAAGATATTGAGTTTGGCAACGGGCGCTATAAAATTAGCAGTTACGGACGGATTAAAAGTTTTTTTAACGGAATCGCAAAAATTTTAAAACCCGCTCTGGAAAAATGCGGTTATTTTTATATACAGTTAAACTATAACGGTAAACATAGGGATTTAAAAATTCACCGTTTAGTTGCTGAAGCGTTTATCCCAAATCCTGAAAACAAAAAGACAGTTAATCACATTGACGGAAACAAAATGAATAATTTTGTTAATAATCTTGAGTGGGATACTTACAAAGAAAATAATCTACATGCTTTGGAAACGGGTTTATTGAAATCGGGCGGTGAATCATCTATGGCAAAACTTACCGATGAAGAAGCCGTTTGGTGTCGTAGTGTTTATATACCGAGAGACAAGGCTTTTGGAATAAAACCTTTAGCAAAAAAACTTGGAGTAAGTGAAGATATTATTTTTAATATAGTTCATGGCGAAAGGTATAAAAATGCCGAAAAAAAATTTTCTACTAAATTGAAATTGTCTACCTGCCCGATATCGGAATAAAGGGTAACACGCATTTTCTTATGGCGGATTTAAATAATGTCGAAGTTGCCGACGCTATGGAAAAATGGATGAAGTCAAAAGCCCTTGCAAAATAAATTTATTGGAGGCGAAAAAAATTGCAGTATCGCATACTTGGAAAAGATTTAAAAGTTTCGGCGGTAGGTCTCGGCTGTATGGGCTTTACTCACGCTTACGGCGAACCCGTTGACAAAAGTGAAATGATTGAACTAATTGCGCAGGCGGTTGATATAGGCTATACTTTTTTTGACACGGCGGAAATCTACGGCTCGGCTGAAAATCCTTTCGACAATGAAGAACTTGTAGGCGAATCGCTTAAGCCTTTCCGTGATAAAGTTGTTATCGGTACGAAATTCGGCATAAGATTTGACAGAACGTCCAACGCTACAAATTTGCCCGTGATAACTGACGCGCGTCCCGAAGTCATTAAAAAATCTGTCGAAGGTTCGCTTAAACGTCTTCAAACAGATTATATAGATATTTACTATCAGCACCGGCAGGATAAAAATACTCCGGTTGAGGAAGTTGCCGGCGTCATGAAACAGCTTATTGACGAGGGAAAAATTTTGCATTGGGGACTTTCGGAAGTTGACGAAGATACCATACGCCGCGCGCACAAAGTCTGTCCCGTCACTGCGATTCAAAATCGTTATTCAATGATGGCGCGTTGGTACGAAAAACTTTTCCCCGTGCTTGAGGAATTGAATATCGGCTACGTTGCCTTTTCGCCGATTGCAAACGGACTTTTGAGCGGCGCTTACAACAAGGATTCAAAGTTCGCGGAAAAAGTTGACTACCGCAGTACAATGCCGCAATTTACCGCCGACGCTATGGACAAAAATAAAAATCTCTTCGCACTGCTTGAAGAGACCGCGCAGAATAAAAATGCTACGAAGGCGCAAATTGCATTGGCGTGGATGATGTGCAAAAAAAATTATATCGTGCCGATTCCGGGTACACGTAAACTTTCACGGCTTAAAGAAAATGCAGGCGCGGCGGACGTAAAATTAACTGCGACGGAAGTTCAATCCCTTGACACGGCGCTTGACAATATGGAAATGTCCGCAGTTTACGGCGGCGCACCGATTAAATAATTTTTGCCGATTAAATAAATTTTTGCCGATTAAATAAATTTTTGCCGATTAAATAAATTTTTGCCGCAGTTACGGCGTTATGAAGGGGTAATGATTTTGCAGGAACTTTTAAAAAAAATGCATTCATGGATGACGGCTTACATGAAAAGTTTTTATACAGATGATGAAGAAGTTCAAAACGGCATTTTGATTAAGGAAAAACATACCGGCTACGTTACGGCAAATTGTATCGAGCTTGCGAAGTATTTAAAATTTTCGCCGCATGATACCGAGCTTGCGGAGGTTATCGGTTTGTTTCACGACGTCGGCAGGTTTTATCAGTACCAAAAGTACAAAACTTTCAACGACGCGCAGTCAGAAGATCATGCCGAGCTTGCCTTGCATGTTATCGACGGCTTAGAATTTTTTAACGAACTTAGTAAAGATGACTTGGAAGTTTTGAGATTCGCGATTCAAAACCACAATAAAAAATTAATCGCGCCGACAGATGATGAGCGTAAACTGCTTTTTGCAAAGTTGATTCGTGACGCCGATAAGCTGGACATTTACCGCGTGTTGGAGCCGTACTTCGCTCAAGAAAATGCAGACAAGATGCCTAACTTTATTACGGGGCGTTCACCGGAAATCAGTCCCGACTTTATAGAAAATTTCGTACAGGGCGAACAGGCGGACTACAGAAAAATTCGTACCAACGGCGACAGAAAAATTGTTCGCCTTATGTGGGTTTACAACGTTTATTTCAAGTGGACGATGAAAAAAATTTTGGAGCGCGGCTACATTGACAAGATTGTAGAAAATTTGCCGATGGACGAGAAAGTTGCGCAAGGTGTACGCCGCCTTAAAAATTACGTCGACAATTTCATTAAAGACTAAAAAATTTTTTCATAAACTGCGCGGCGTATGTGTTATCAACAGACATTTTTTCGCATAACGTTCAATCTGCCTTTGCAGATTATTTTTTTTGCGGTATAATTTTTCGCGTACAATAAAAAACGTGACAATAAAAGGGTGATAACATTAATGGTAAATTTCATTCAGCAGGAGATTGAAAACGATTTGAATGCGGGCAAGTACGTTGACGGCGTACATACGCGCTTTCCGCCGGAACCTAACGGCTACTTGCACGTAGGTCACGCAAAGTCCATTTGCCTTAACTTCGGTATTGCGAATTACAACGGTGGCATTTGTAACCTGCGTTTCGACGACACCAACCCTACCAAAGAGGACGTGGAGTATGTCGACTCGATTCAAGAGGATATAAAATGGTTGGGCTTTGATTGGGCTGACAGAAGATATTATGCGTCCGATTACTTCGGCAAGTTTTACGATTACGCCGTTGAGTTGATTAAACGCGGCTTAGCTTATGTCGACGATTTAAGCGCGGAAGAAATTAAAGCTCATCGCGGCACGTTGACTGAACCCGGCAAGGAAAGTCCCTGCCGTAACCGCAGTGTCGAAGAGAATTTAGACTTATTTGCACGTATGAAGGCTGGCGAATTTGCCGACGGTGAAAAAGTTCTGCGCGCAAAAATCGATATGGCGTCACCTAACATTAATATGCGCGACCCCGTCATTTACCGAATTACCCGCGCTCATCATCATCATACCGGCGACGATTGGCTTATCTACCCCATGTACGACTTTGCGCACCCGCTCGAAGACGCGATAGAAAATATTACGCACTCCATTTGTACGCTGGAATTTGAAGATCACCGCCCTTTCTACGATTGGCTTTTGGATTCACTCGGCTTTGACGTGAACAGCAGACCGCGTCAGATTGAGTTTGCACGGCTTGACTTGACCAACACCATTACAAGTAAGAGAAAGTTGCGTCAGCTTGTTGAGGAAAAATACGTACGCGGCTGGGACGATCCCCGTATGTCAACTATTTGCGGCTTGCGCAGGCGCGGTTATACACCGGCAGCGATTCGTGATTTCTGTGAACGCATTGGCGTTGCGAAAAGTAACAGCGTCGTCGATATCGCAATGTTGGAGCATTGTGTACGCGAAGATTTAAATAACAACGCCGATAGAGTTATGGCAGTTTTGGATCCGCTGAAAGTCGTCTTGACCAACGTCGAAGAAGGCGCGGTAGAGTATCTTACGGCGGAGAATCACCCTAAGCGCGGCGGCAGTCGCTATGTACCGTTTACGCGCGAAATTTTCATTGAACGTGAAGATTTTATGGAGGACGCGCCAAAGAAATTTTTCAGACTTAAACCCGGCGGCGAAGTTCGGCTTAAGTACGCTTATATCATAAAATGCGAAGAGGTTATCAAAGACGCTGACGGCAAGGTTGTGGAATTGCGTTGCACGATTGACCCCACGTCGAAGAGCGGCGGAGCTACGGCTAACCGTAAAATCAAAGGCACCATTCATTGGGTTAGTGCAAGCCACGCGCTGAAAGCGGAAGTTCGCCTTTACGATTACCTTTTGAAGACGGACGAGAATGGCAACATTCCCGATGACTTTATCGCCGCGCTTAATCCCAATTCGTTAATCGTGGTGGAAAATGCGCTGATTGAACCCAGTGTCAAATGGACGGCGGCGGGTACTCACTACCAATTTCTGCGTCTCGGCTACTTTGTTGTAGATTACGACACGACGCCTGAAAAGTTGGTGTTTAATCGCGTTGTCGGCTTGAAAGATTCTTGGGCGAAAGTTAAAGACAAATAATTTTGAGGTGACTTAGATGAAAAAAATTCCGCGCGGATTAACGGATAAAGACATGGTAAAAAATTACGTCGAGGAGCAGTCTGTAGAGGCGCAAATGTTGGCGGCGGCAAAAAAGGCTGAAAAACTTCGTCGCGTCGAAGAGGCAGAGGCGCCGCCTCAACCTTTGGCTAAGGCAGGCTTTACTAAAGAATTGACAGAGCAACTCGGCATGGAATTGCTGGCACTTAAAATTGAACTCGGTACGGCGGGAGTTAAAGACTACAAATTTAAAATTAAACGTGACGGCGAAAAAATTATTCTTTCGGTTATAGACAAAAAATTCTAATACGTTAAAATAGGACGTAGTATTTTTTTACTGAAAGGAGATTTTTTTCATGAATATGGAAACGGTGGCAATTACAATTTTTATTGCCGCGTACGCGCTGATTATTTCTGAAAAAGTGCACCGAACCATTGTCGGACTTTTCGGCGCAATGTTGATGATATGTCTAGGCATTATCTCGCAGGAAACGGCGATACACCACATTGACTTCAACACGCTCGGTCTGCTGATAGGTATGATGACTATCGTAAACATTACCAGCGAAACGGGATTGTTTAACTTCCTTGCGATATGGTCTGCCAAAAAAGTCAATGCGCATCCGGTGAAATTACTCGTCGCGTTGAGTATGCTTACCGCAGTTTGCTCCGCGCTCTTGGATAACGTCACGACGGTGCTTTTAACGGTGCCGATAACTTTTAATATCGCGTCGCAATTAAAGGTTGACGTTAAACCCTTCCTCATGGCGCAGATTATCAGTTCAAATATCGGCGGCACGGCAACTTTGGTAGGTGACCCGCCTAACATTATGATTGGCTCGGCGGTCGGCTTAAGCTTTATGGACTTCATTTACAACTTGACACTGCCGGCGATTGTAATTTTTTTCGTGACGGTCGTAATAATGGTTGCAATGTACGGCTCTCAACTTCACACGCATAAGGAATTGCAGGATAAAGTTATGAGGCTGAATGAGAAAAGCCAAATTACCGACCCCGTGCTGTTGAAAAAATGTCTGTTCGTCTTGGCGATAACCATGACAATGTTTGTACTTCACAACACCTTGCACCTTGAAAC
>CAMJNB010000096.1 GCA_946407175.1 uncultured Selenomonadales bacterium
CCTTGTCGGTGACGACTTTCAAGCCGCCGATTGACGCGCCGTTGCCGGGAGCCTTTGTGAATTTACCGGTAATTTTATCGCCTGCAAGCGTATCAGCTTTAAGATTTTCAGGCGCCAATTTGCCGAGTGCCGCTTTTTGGTCAGGCGTCGCAGGTGTATCTTTACGCGCATAGTAGAAAATGCCGTGCTTGTCGGTAAGTTCTTTGTGATGTTCGGAAGGATTCTTGTCGGTCTTCGCGGTAATTTCAATAGCAAGCAAGTCCATGATAATGCCGTCTTTGTCCGTCGTCCAAACACTTGCGTCTTTGCAGAGGAATGACGCGCCCGCAGATTCTTCGCCGCCAAATCCCATTGAACCGTCAAACAAGCCGTCAACAAACCATTTAAAGCCGACGGGAACTTCACAAAGCTTACGTCCAATTTCTTCGGCAACTTTGTCAATGAGTGAACTTGAAACCAGCGTCTTGCCGACCATAGCGTCTTTGCTCCAGCCGGGACGATTCGTGAACAGATAGCGAATTGCAACGGCAAGGTAGTGGTTAGGATTCATCAATCCCTGCGGCGTAACAATGCCGTGACGGTCATAATCCGTGTCGTTACCGAATGCAATGTCGTAATCGTCTTTCATCTTAATCAAGTTAGCCATTGCAAACGGTGAGGAGCAGTCCATTCTGATTTTACCGTCATGGTCAGGCGGCATAAAGCTGAAGGTGTAGTCAATGTTGGGATTTACTACGTTAATGGGATTTTTAATTTTGTAAACTTCGTTGATTAAATCCCAGTAGAAAATGCCACTGCCGCCGAGAGGGTCTGAACCGACTTTCAAGCCGCTGTTTGCAACCGCGTCCATGTCGATAACTCTTGCCAACGCCTTGACGTAGGGCATCATGTAATCCATGAAGTGGACGTTATCCATTTTAATCGCGCGTTCAAAGGGTACACGTTTAATTTTGCCTACGCCTTCTTTAATGAGTTCATTTGCGCGATTCTGAATTTTGGTAGTGGTTTCCGCACTGGCAGGACCGCCGGTAATGGGGTCGTACTTAATGCCGCCGTCAGTGGGAGGATTGTGGGAAGGCGTTATGACAATGCCGTCTGCCTTCTTTTCGGCTTTTTTCTCAAAGTTATGCTCAAGGATAATGCGCGAAACAACCGGCGTAGGTACGGGCTTGAAATCTTCTTGAAGAATCAATTCAACTTCGTTAGCCGCCAAAACTTCAACACAACTGCGAAGTGCCGGCTCGGAAAGTGCGTGGGTGTCGGCGCCGATATAAAGCGGACCGGTGACGCCTTCGGCTTTACGGTGTTCTGCAACCGCCTGCGCAATGGCAATGATATGCTCTTCGTTAAAGCTGTGGAGTTTTGAACTGCCTCTGTGTCCGGACGTACCGAAGGCAACACCTTGAGTTTTGTTTTCGGGATCGGGTCTGAGAGTGTAGTAATCGCTTATCAAAGACGGAAGGTTGACAACGGTTTTCTTCTCCATAAAAAAATCCTCCTCTGATTTAAAATTTTATAATACGCCTATTTTTAAGGCGGTGGTCAGCTTTTAGCTTTTAGCGGTTAGCCTTTAGCCGGTAATCAATAGCTAATGGTTAATTCCTAATTATCTTAAGCAACTCTTCACACTTACTTTCAACTAACGCCCTGTCGCCGCGTGATTCGACGTTAAGTCTTATGTAAGGTTCAGTTTCGGAGCCGCGCAGGCTGAAACGCCAATTTGGAAAGTCTACGCCTAAGCCGTCGGTTTTATCAATTTTGCCGTCCTTGCCGTAAATTTCCTCAACCTTCGCCATAATCTCCTTGACCTTGTCGGTACCGGAAACCTTCGTGTTAATTTCGCCGGAGCAAGGGAATTTTTCCATTCTGTCCGCCGTAAGTTGCGACAAAGTTTTATCGGTGCGGCTTAAAAGCTCAAGTACCAAAAGCCAAGGAATCATACCGCTATCACAGTAATAAAAATCGCGGAAGTAGTGATGAGACGCCATTTCGCCGCCGTAAATCGCATTGACTTCACGCAACTTAGCTTTCATATATGTGTGACCGGAGCGACATTCAACCGGCGTACCGCCTAAACTTTCAACTATATCAATGGTATTCCAAATTGCACGCGGTTCACATACAATTTTAGCGCCATTATTTTTCAGCAGGAAAATTTCCGCCAGCAAGCCGACGAGGTAGTAGCCTTCAATAAAGCCGCCTTTTTCGTCAAAAAGAAAACAGCGATCAAAATCACCGTCAAAAGCAATTCCGCAAGCCGCGCCGTGTTTAACTACGGCATCGGCAGTTTCTGCGCGAGAATCTTTCAACAGGGGATTGGGTACGCCGTTTGGGAAAAATCCGTCTGTATCGTTGTGGAGCTTGATAACTTCAAAAGGTAAAAATTTTTCAATTTCGTTAATAATGGGACCTGCCGCGCCGTTGCCGGAGTTAATGACGATTTTAAACGGCTTAAGCGCTTTAACGTCGACGTAGGAAAGAAGACGTTTGATATATTCCGGCATCACGTCAATTTTATGAACAGTTCCCGTAGGCTTTATATGCGACCAATCGCGACTTTCATTTTCAATCGCCGCTTTAATGTCAAGAAGACCGGTAGCGGGACCGACGGGCAAAACGCCTTTTTTTACGAATTTCAAGCCGTTATAGTCTTTCGGATTATGAGACGCGGTAACCATAATGCCGCCGTCAAAATCGTTAAAGCCGGTGGCAAAATAAATCATTTCTGTACCGCACTGCCCAACGTCATAAACGTCACAGCCGGATTCGGTAAGACCGCGTGCAAGCGAATCACTGATTGTGGGACCGGTAAGCCGAATGTCGTGACCTATGGCAACTTTTTTAGCGCCGAAAAGTTCGGGAAAAACTCTGCCGACGCGATAAGCCAACTCTTGATTAATGCTGTCGGGATAAATTCCGCGAATATCGTACGCGCCGAAACCTGAAGTATTTATCGCCATAGAAAACCACGCCTCCTGATTAAAAACCAAATCAACTTTTTCAGTCACGTTAATGACTTTCAAAATTTATTCTACTTTACAAAAGAATTTCCTTTTAAATTTGCAGAAAATTTTAAATGAATTTTCGCTGAAACTTGTCGCACTGAGGGAACAAAAAATTTAAGTTTTAACTTGCAATTATCGAAGGAATTATGTAAAATGTCATAAAAATTCAAGGATGTTTTTCTTAACGGGAAGATTTTTTTCAAAGGAAGGGTGAATAAAGATGGCGATGACAATTTCCGGCATGGTTAATTCGGGAATGAATTTTACAAATTACATTCCGAATAATGTAAAAAACCAAAATGCCGCACAACAATCAGTTTCAAATTTGTGGAATGCGTACAGTTCCGCGCAAAATAACGCAACAGCTAACGCGGCTGCTCTGCAGGAAGTCAGAACCAATGCATCAGCGCTTGTTGCGAGCTACGACGAAGCGAAGACGGCTTTTTACAATGAGTTTGATGCTAACATGAACGATCTTTCCGCGTCCGCACAAGAAGTCAAAGATTTTGATTTTAAAAGCGTGACACAAGCATTTTCTGCGGCGTCAAAAGTAGTTGAGGCAGTATCACAAAAAGCGGAAAATGCTCAAGCAGCGGCAACAGATCAAGAAGGTTCAGCGGCTAAAGACAAAATCAACATGGATGCATTTTCTGCGGCGTCAAAAGTTGTCGAAGCAGTAAAGGAAACTCAAAACAAGGCACAGGCGAATCAAGCTGAAACACAAAAGTCCGGCGAACCGCGCTATGTAGAAAGTGAATTTGGCAGAACTATTGTAGAACCGGAAATTCCGGACGTAGTTGTAAATGTCGACGGGTCTGTTACGACGACCACTGACGACGGCGCTAAAATTACTTCCTACGGCAACGGCGCTATAACAAAAACTGAAACTTACGACAACGAAGGCAACAAACATATTGAAACTGCGTACAGCAAGGTTATGCAGTCCGCCATGAAGACGATTCAAGATTTTGTTGACGACTACAACGCAAGTATAGAATTTTTCCAAGACAACGGCGATGTTTCGGCGCGTGTCGGCAGAATGGCTGAATTGTTCGGCGACACTACCTACCGTGCGCAAAGTTACGAGTCTATCGGCATTAACGTCCAAAATGACGGCACTTTGGCGGTAGATCAAGAAAAACTTGCTCATGCTATCGTGGACAATCCCGAAAGAGTGTCCAACGTTATAGGCGACGGCGGCTTGGCTGATAAGGCGGAAAGTCATGTAAATGTTGCAAACAGTCAACGCAGTCAGCTTTTCCCCAGCGTTCAATCTATGTTCGGTCAAGAACTTTCTACAGCGTCATTCTATACCAGCGGAGCTTTCTTGAATGTGAACTCTTTTTCAAATCTCGGCAACCTTGTCAACATGATGTTCTAAAAATTCCTGCATAAAAAATGGCGTTTCGGTAACGCCAAACAAATTTCTTTCAATCGGCGAAAAATTTCTTTCGTCGATTTTTTTGTCCTAAATTAACTTTTGACGCAAAAGAAAAGTAACAAAAGAAAACATGGCGAACCGCAAGGCAGTTACAGCCGCGCCGCTTTTTTATATTTTTTTCCGACAGACCCTAATGCTTGTACTTGATTCAGTTCAATGTTTGTACTTATAGAAAAGCCAAATTACACAGATCCAAAACGGCATTAAAATTACCGCCAACCGCATTTCTCTCATTGTGAACATTAAGCAGATTACGCCCGCCAAAAATATCAGACACAAGTAATTTGTGAAAGGATAAAGTATCGACGGGAATTTTGTTTTATGACCGACAGCCGCGCAGTGCTGACGGAATTTTAAGTGCGTCAAAATTATCAGCGCCCACGTTACGACAATGGCGCCGATTACGATTGACATTAGGTACATAAAAATTTTGCCGGGCAAAAGGTAATTCAGTACTACGGCTATTAAAGTCATTCCCGCCGAAACCAAAATGCCGTTCATCGGGACTTTGCGGCTTGTAAGTTTTGCAAAAAATTTCGGCGCGTTGGACGTTTCCGCCATACCGAAAAGCATGCGCGATTCACTGTAAATTGCAGAGTTGAAAACGGAAATTGCCGCTGACAGCACGACGAAATTTAAAATATGCGCGGCGGCGGGTATGCCGAGATTTTCAAAAATCTGCACGAAGGGACTTGCCTCGACGCCGACTTCATTCCACGCCCATAAACTCATCAGCACGATCATTGTGCCGACGTAAAAAATTAAAATGCGGTAGATAACTTGATTAATCGCGCGTGGTATGGTCTTGTCAGGATTTTCCGCCTCACCTGCCGTGATACCGATTAACTCAATGCCGCCGAAACTGAAAAGTACCGGCACCGTAGCCATAAGCATTCCCCATATGCCGTGCGGAAAAAATCCGTCGTGTATCCAAAGGTGGCTGAAATTTTCCGGAAAAGGTCTTGCGTCCGCGAAAATAAGGTACGTGCCGAAAACTATCATAAAAATTATTGCGGAAATTTTTATAAGCGCCATCCAAAATTCAATTTCGCCGTACGCGCTGACCGTCACCAAATTTATCGCGGTGATTATTAAAAGGCATGCAAACGCGCCTACCCATTGCGGCAGGTCGGTAAACCAGTATGAAAGGTAAATTCCTACCGCCGTAAGCTCCGCCATACTCATCACGACGTACAAAAACCAATAATTCCAGCCCGATAAAAAGCCTGCAAAGTCACTCCAATACCTGCTTGCGTAGTAGCTGAATGAACCGGACACCGGCTCATCAACCGACATTTCGCCCAGCATTCGGACAATAAAAAAAATTATTATGCCGCCTAGCAGGTAACTCAAAATTACGGCGGGACCTGCCATTGCTATCGTGGAAGTGGAGCCGTAGAAAAGCCCCGTGCCGACAGCCGTACCAAGCGCGATCATCTGCAGGTGCCGATTTTTCAGACCGCGCTGTAACTTACTTTTATCTTCGTTTTCAATCATAAGCTAAAAAATTTTTCCCCTCCATTAATATATATTAC
>CAMJNB010000097.1 GCA_946407175.1 uncultured Selenomonadales bacterium
GCCGTACGTTGACGCGGGACTTGTGACGTACATAGATTATCCCGGCAAGGCACGGCAGTACGAGGCTTACAATGCGGCGGTTAGAGATTATAAATTTTACTGTCGCTACATTGCCTTCATAGACGGCGACGAATTTATTTTGCCGAAAAACGATAAAAGCATTGTAGACGTATTGGACGAAGTTTTAGCCGACAAACCCAACGCGGCGGCGCTTAGTGCGAATTGGCGAATGTACGGTTCAAACTATCAAGATGACGCCGACTATGAAAAAGGCGTGCTTGAAAGATTTACGCGCTGTGACAAAGACCTTAATCACCATGTAAAAACTATTGCCGACCCGCGCAAAATAGATTTTTTTTGGAACCCGCACTTTGCAATGTACTTTAAAAATTATTTGGCGGTAAACGAAAATGGTGCTCCGGTTCAACAGGCTTTCAATGAAGAGAAGACCGGCGATAAAATGGTAATCAATCACTACTACACGAAATCATTTGAAGAATTTAAAACCAAAATTATGCGCGGCGCGGCTGATTCTTACCATAATGTCTACAATCTGTCCAAGTTTTCTCATGACAGCTCAAGCAATGAAATTTTTAATGACGAAATTTTAAGCTACCGTGACGCACGTAAAAATTTGCTTGTACCTGCAGGCGGCGACGTCATTGAAAGTTTTGCCGCAATAAATCAGCCGAATTTTGAAAGACTTTTGAAGGCGGTAACGTTCAATTTACTGCCGGGATTTATAGAAAACGACACGAAAAAATTTTTGGACAATCCGCAAAACCGATTTGAATACTTCGCGACGCTGGTAAAATTTTTCTCCATAGCGCCGCAGGATTTTTTCAAAGGCAGGACGGAAACATTTTTAACGTGCTTTGCAGTCAGTTCATTTTTGAAGGATAATTTTTTGGACGAAGATTTAGGCAGTTTGCTTGAAGAATTTTCGCTGAATGCCTTGTGCAAAACTTTAGCGGCAGGCGTCAATTTATACGATGTCCGGCTTTTTGTACGGGAACTGCCGAACATTTTGGCGTTGCCGTATCCGGCAGTAAAGGATCTGCGCGCGGCGTGCTTTGAACTCATTCCGCAGTTGACGGCAACTTACAGAAATTATAATCCCGCCGACTGGGTGGAGTTTGTTCATATGGACTACATTTTAAATCTGCTGAGAGTTTTTGACCGCTGCTGATATTAATGAGGTGAACTAATGAACGTCGACAAAAATTTATTTATCTACGATTTGGCGGTAGTGGCGATTATGAAAAATGAAGGACCCTACGTCAAAGAGTGGCTTGACTACCACCTTTTGGCAGGAGTCAACCATTTTTTCATCTACGATAATGAAAGCGAGGATAATTTAAAAGAAGTACTTCAGCCGTACATTGACGCCGAACTTGTCACTTATACGTTTTTTCCCGGCAAGGGTATGCAAATGGAGGCCTATAATGCCGCGATTGAAAATCTTAAATTTCATTGTCGCTACATGGCGTTCATTGACGCTGACGAATTTATTTTTCCGCGCGTCGGCTGGTCGATAACTGAAGTTGCAGACGACTTTGTTACGCCTATAGAAAAATTAGGCGGCTTGGCAATTCCCATGATGTTGTACGGCTCAAATAATCAAACAGACGCTGACTTAACGCGCCCTGTCATTGAACGCTTTACACGCCGAAAGTCGCAAGAAGTACCTGTCGTTAAAACCATTCTAAATCCGCGTACAGTAGATTATATGTGGACGCCGCATTTCGCCGAATATATTACCGGTATTATTGCTTTAGGACAAGATTCAATTAATCTATTTGTAAAACCGACTTTCAATTTGGCGAAAGTCATTTCAATCAATCAATACATGTTAAAATCACAAGAAGAATTTGTTAAACGTAAAAGTCTTGGCGAGGCATCTTGCGGCAAGATGCACGAGGATCTAAAAGAAACTTTCAAAAAAACCGATGCCGAATTAAATGAAGTTTTTGATGACAGCATTTTAAAGTATCGTGACGCGCGTATTAAAAAATTTTTACTTGAGGGCGACGTGATTAAAACTTTTAGCGCGATAAATCAACCGAACTACGATAGACTTTTACAAGCCGTGACTTCAAACTTACTGCCTGGCTTTATGGAAGACGACACGAAAAAATTTTTGGACAATCCTAAAAACCGCTTTGAATACTTCGCAATGCTTATAAAATTTTTCTCCATAGCACCGCAGGATTTTTTCAAAGGCAGGACGGAAACATTTTTAACGTGTTTTGCAGTCAGTTCATTTTTGAAAGAAAATTTTGTCGACGAGGAATTAGGCAGTTTGCTTGAGGAATTTTCTCTGCGCGGAATAATAAAATCTCTGTACACCTCACCTTCCACAGCGACAATATATCTTCTTTTGAAAGAAATGCCGAAACTCCTGTCATTGCCATATGCTGAAGTTGACAATATTCGGATAATTTTAAGTGAACTGCTTATCGAGGTAAGAAATAATATTCATAATGACATAAATCACGAGGCTAAACTTCCCGCTTGGAAAGACATTTTGGACTTGGACTATAAAATAAAAATGCTGAAAGCCTTTGACAACTACCGTCATAACCAAACGTAAACTTCACATAAAACATAATTTTTATGTGAGAAAATAACATAAAATAAATTTTGAAGATTAACTATCATAAATTTTTTTGGAGAGGTGAATCTTTATGGACAACAGTAACGTCGAACATAATTCACAAAACATTTATTATCGCTCCACCGTCGGTGCGGCAGAGGCGGGCAGTACCGTAAGGCTCGGTATTCGTTTAAAGACTGCCGAAAGAATCAAGCAGGTTTTACTGCATACTTGGACAGAAGGTGACGGCGAAAAATGGTCAGACCTTTCAACGCGCGATAAAGACGACGCGCCGGAAAAATTTTATTCGCTGGAATGGAAGTTGCCGGAAAAAGGCGGCTTGGTTTGGTACTACTTCATAATCGTCACGGCGGACAGAACGTACTACTACGGCAATAACGCGGAGCAACTTGGCGGCATTGGTCAACTTTACTATGACTACGCGCCGCCTGCATTTCAAATTACCGTTTACCGCAAAGGCGCCAAAACTCCCGACTGGTTCAAGCACGCCGTAATGTATCAAATTTTCCCCGACAGATTTTTTCGCGCAGGTAATGATATTGTCGAAAAGCGCGGCGCCGTATATCACGGCAGTTGGAAGGACGATCCATTTTATCACCGCGACCCCGTTACCAATGACGTGCTTTGTTATGACTACTACGGCGGAAATCTGCGCGGCATTGAAAGTAAGCTTGACTACCTTAAAGACTTAGGCATTTCCGTCATTTATCTAAATCCTATTTTTGAATCTGAAAGCAATCACCACTACGATACCGGCGATTATCATAAAATTGACGTGACGCTTGGCACGGAGGAAGACTTCAGGCACTTGGTGAATACTGCGCGTGAAAAAGGCATTGCGATAATTTTGGACGGCGTTTTCAGTCACACCGGCAGTGATTCAATTTATTTCAATCGCAAAGGCACCTATAATTCCGTCGGCGCTTATCAGTCTCAAGATTCGCCGTACCATGACTGGTACATTTTCCGCAACTTCCCGAACGATTATGAAAGCTGGTGGAATTTTGCCAACCTGCCGAACGTCAAGGAAGATACGCCGTCATACATGGACTTTATCATAAGAAACAGTGACAGCGTACTACATCATTGGATGCGCGAAGGCATTGCCGGTTGGCGCCTTGACGTTATCGACGAACTTCCCGCCGCGTTTTCACAGGCGTTTTATGCGGAGCTGAAAAAAATAAATCCCGATGCCGTTATGATAGGCGAAGTGTGGGAGGACGCGTCAAATAAAATTGCTTACGGCGTACAGCGCCAATATTTCTGCGGCTACGAAATGGATTCGGCGATGAACTATCCTTTCCGCGAGCATATGTTTGATTTTATTTTAGGTAAAACTGATGGCAAGACGTGTATGCGGCGGCTTGAAAGTCTGCGTGAAAATTTCTACGCGACGATGAATTTAATTGCAAGCCACGATATTTTGAGACCGGTGACTGTTTTCGGCGAGGCGCCTTTCAACGGCGATATGTCGGAAAGAAATCAGATTAAATTCAAACTTGACGCGGAAGGTGAAAAACTCGGTAAAGCGCGGCTGAAAATGGCGGCGTTATGGCAGATGACTTATCCCGGCGTCCCCTGCGTGTATTACGGCGATGAAATTGGTTTACAAGGCTTTAAAGACCCGTCTAACCGTCGTCCGTACGATTGGGAGAACGGTGATACTGAACTGCGCGAGACGTACAAAAAATATATCGCCGCACGCAATGACAATGTTGTTTTACAGACAGGCGAATTTTTGCCGCTGCCTTCGTACGACGACATTTTTGCCTACGCGCGTGTCATTCGCAACGGTCATGACGTATTCGGTCAAGAGGCTAAAAATGATGCCTATCTTGTAGCGTTTAACCGTTCGCGCTACGAATCAAGGTGGGTTTCGTTTGACGTAAGCGACTTTGCCAACGGCGTATTTGTTGACGCTTTTGATGAGACTAGAAAATTTCCGGTCAAGCGTAAGCGCGTAAACTTTGAGCTTAAACCGCTTGAAGGCGTTTTACTTCACCACGTGCCGCAACAGCAACACTACGACAGACGCGCGGGAATTTTACTTCACCCCACGAGCTTGCCTTCAAAGTACGGTATCGGCGACTTAGGTCACGAGGCATTTGAATTTGTCGACTACCTTAAAGCGGCGGGACAAACTATCTGGCAGATTTTACCGCTTAATCCCGTAGGTTTCGGCTACTCACCGTATCAATCGCCGTCCGCCTTCGCAGGAAATCCCATGTTAATTTCCATTGACAAGCTGATTGAAGATAACCTTTTATCCGAATCGGACGTACAAATTACAAAGCCGTTTAAAAATTCAAGCGTAGAATTTGAGCGCGTCGGTCTGTTTAAATCTGCCGCGTTGAAAAAGGCGTTTCAAAATTTTAAATCACGTCTTGCAGGTAATGAAGGCTTAAAGGCTGACTTTGAAAAATTCCGCGCAGAAAATTCATTTTGGCTTGAGGACTACGCACTTTTCACCGCGCTTAAAATTAAGTATGATGACATTGAATGGAATCAGTGGGACGAAGATATTAAAAAACGTGACGCCGATGCGCTGAAAGAAGTTGCGGCGACGTTGCAAGATGAAATTTTGTACACGGAATTTGAACAGTACATTTTCAATGAGCAGTGGCAAAAACTTCACGAATACGCCAATGAACGCGGCATTCAAATTTTCGGCGACGTACCTATTTTTGTTGCCGCTGACAGCGCTGACGTTTGGGCGAATCAAAAATTCTTCCAACTCGACGAAGATGGCAGGGCTAAGCAAGTTGCGGGAGTGCCGCCGGATTATTTTTCGCCTACCGGTCAACTTTGGGGCAATCCCTTGTACGATTGGGACGCTATGGAAGAGGACAATTACGGCTGGTGGAAACTGCGCTTTAAGCAAATTTACAAGCTGGTTGACATTGCACGTATAGACCATTTCAGAGGTTTTGAGGCGTACTGGTCGGTTGACGGCGACGCGGAAAATGCGATGAACGGCAAATGGGTTAAAGGTCCCGGCAAACCTTTCTTTGACGTTATGAAAAAGGAAATCGGCGACGCGCAGATTGTTGCGGAAGATTTGGGCTTTATCACTGACGAAGTTGAGCAACTGCGACAAGACTGCGGTTTTCCAGGCATGAAGATTTTGCAGTTTGAATTGGCGTTTAATGAAGACGGACGCATAGGCTTTCTTGCGCCGGAAAACAGTATCACCTATACCGGCACGCACGATAACAACACGGTAGTCGGCTGGTTTATGGAGGACGTCGACAGTTTAAGCAGAGCAAGTATCGCGGCACTTCTCGGTGCTGACGTTCGCAGACCCGATGACGTTTGCCAAAAGCTGATTGAATTTGCGTACGCGTCGGATTC
>CAMJNB010000098.1 GCA_946407175.1 uncultured Selenomonadales bacterium
TACTTAATTTTAGCGTCGAACTTGTCTACACCGTCCTCCAAGCCGCACGCAAACGGTTGAGTCATAAAACCGTTTTCATAAAATTTTACAGCTTTAACCTCCATAATAAAGCTCTCCTTTTTATTTTATATTTTTGCCGCAAAATAACACGGTATTCAATTTTATTCAAGCGTCAAATATTTTACTAAATAAAAAAAATTTATGAAGGTTTACTTTCGTAAAAAACTTTCAGCGGCTCCGGCAAACCCGACTCCAAAAAATCTACAAAATCGTCAATCGGTATCGGCATATCAGAGATTAACCATTCGCAGAGAAGTTGCACGGTGCCGTAGACGTACAGTTTTATAAGCGTTTCTATTTTAAGCGGCAATTTTTCTAAGTGTTGGATTAGCTTTATGTAGTCTGACATTGCATTAAAATGTACGCGGAAGACGTGACAGATAAAAGAATCCTGCCCCGAAGTATGCATTATCGCGTTTATGATAAATTTTCTGTTTTCGGCAAAGTAGTTCACCACTGCAGAAATTGCGTCGTGCAGGCAGTAAATTTCGTCGTCAAATTTCTTGAAAATAGTTTTTAGCGGCTCGGCGTAAATCCAAACTATCAAGTCGTACTTGTCAAGAAAGTGATTGTAAAAAGTCGCTGTGGTTATTCCGCAATTCTGCGCGATTTCTTTCACGGTGATTTTATCGGCGGATTTATGCACGAATAATTCTTTAAGTGATTCGGCAATTAGTTCTTTTGTAGTTTGGCGGTGAATCATAGTTCCTCCCTTCTTGATGTCATAACAAATTTTTTTCACATTCATACATTTCATCAAAAAGTTTTTTTTCGCGTTTAAGAATTTCGCAAGCCTCGTAGTTTATGCGCAACCATTCTTCTTCAGTGTAGCGGTCGGAAAAATATTTTTTGTAAGCTCGTTCGACACTGCAAATGTCGGGACGTGTATCATAAATTTTGCAAAGATTAGTTTCCGTGTTAAGGTACTTGCAGACGCCGTTGCCGCTGTCAAAATCCTCAAGCCAATCACTTCGGTTAATGTGTCGACAGCATAAGCCGCAAGCATCGCAATTAAATTTTTCCATTGTCAATCCTCTGTTTGCGTTTAGTTTCAATCTCACGGAGTATATCTGCGGGGACTTCCGATTCTTCAATTTCGCGTGTCGTTGTAGCGGTTTTAGGTTCTTTAGTCATAAATTTTTTTACAGCGGCGGCACCGAGTGCACCACCTGCAAGCGCGGCGCCTGCCACTACAATAAATGGTAACGGCATAAAAATTTCCTCCTTTTTAGCTTATAACGGTCAGCAATTAAAAGCTAAAGGCTACCAGCTACAAGCTACCAGCTGAATTAGCCGCCTTGCTTGCCAAAATATTTTCTACCGCCTCGAATACCAAACTTTCATCAAGCTCATTTGCACCTTGCCGTGCAGCTTTAAATGCCGCGTTCAACATCGCGTTGGAAATGTCACTGCCGGAAATGCCTTCAAACTTTTTCGCAAGCTCCGCCGCGTCCAAATTATTCGGCAACTGCGCAGGTATGTACATCTGCCAAAGTTTTTCGCGACATTCTTCGTCCGGCAGTTCAAATTTCACATGTACAGAAATTCGACGCATAAACGCGGGGTCAAAGTTTGAAATGAAGTTCGTTGCAAAAATTATGAAGTCTTGATACTCGTTCATAAGCATAAGCATAACCGAGCGCGTCTGATTCACGCTGACATCAACCGCCTGCGTCATGTTCGTGACACGTTTGCTTAAAATCGCGTCCGCCTCGTCGAAAAATAAAATGCTGTTGGTAGCCTTCGCCGCTTCAAATGCCTTGCGAATATTTTTCGGCGTCTCACCTACAAACTTAGATTCGATATCGGCGTAGTTGACGATTAAAATTTTTCTGCCGAGATTTTTGGCGATAGCATGAGCCGCCATAGTTTTACCGGTGCCGGGTGCGCCGTAGAGATTGACGCCGATACGCTTGGAATATTTGTGCGTATGTTTAAAACCCCAAATTTCAAATACGCGGTAGGAATTTTCAGCGTAGGTTGCCACGTCCATAATTTGATCTTTCGTAGCTTGCGGCAAAATTATATCGTCTAAAGAATAACGCGGCTCTTGCGGTATGAAAATTTCCTCTTCATTAGGTTTAGCATTTTCTTTGACAGGTGACGGCTTTGTTTCATCCGGTTTACTTTTTACAGGCATTTACAATCCTCCTTGTATAATCTATTTTTAATACTTTTTCGCGAAGATATAATTTTTTCCTGCGCGAAAGGTGAAAAGTAAAAAGTTAAAATTTGCATTAAAAAAAACACTCGCGCTTAAGGCGGGTGCTTTTGAATTTTATATTTTTATGTATGAATCGCAGTGTTTAATAATATGGGTAGAATTCATAATTTAGGCAACATGATGAAAAAATTTACGGCGACAAATGAAGTCAAGCGCGGCATCCGTACACACGCGCACTTTTAAAAGATGCCTTCTCTACGCATCAAGAAAAGAATCAGTACATAGAAATTTTGACGGGCGAAATTTCCGGTTCACTTGATATGCCGTCGTGCTGTCCTTTCAGAAATCGTTGCGTTCATTGAAGAGTTGGACAAAAATCATTTTGTTGCCTGTCATTATTCGCTGAATCAGCGATTAGCTTTTTGCCGGTAGCTTATAGATGAAAAAAGCCGTTGCCTTTGAATTTGGTAACGGTCTTTTTGATTAGAAAAAATTTATTCTTAAAAGCACGAAAGCCCCGAAAAAATTTCGGAGCGTTAATTTCTTTGTGGAGCCGGTAATCAGACTTGAACTGACGACCTGATCATTACGAATGACCTGCTCTACCAACTGAGCTAAACCGGCAAAAACTTTTAATTTTTAAAACGTGAGTCATTATAGCAGAAAAATTTTAAAATGCAAGTGTTAAAAAAAATTTTTTTGGCTATTTGTAATTGGGATTTACTTTTTCTTTGGCGGTTTTAACTTACTTTTTCTTTGGCGCAAAGAAAAAGTAACAAAAAGAAACATGGCGCGGCTGTTGCGCGTTAGCTTTTTCGTAATTCAAACATTTAAATCACGTATAATGTTACGATAATTCCAACGTGGTGGACCGCAAGGCAGGTACAGCCGCGCCGACTTCTTTATTTTGATTTTGCCAACACGCCCTAGATATATTGCCGCGTGAATCATAATTTTAAATAGAAGTTGCAAAAAAATCGGCGTTGTGATAAAATTACAATGTTTAGTAAGAACACGATAAACGAAATCAACATGGTTACTAAAAAACCCCCGACGGCGAATCGGGGGTTTTGCGCGTTTTAGGCGTAACGCTAACCGGTGGCCGGTCGCGCTTATCAAACTACCGGCGTGGATTGAAACAAACAATGAAAATCAAAATCTCAAACACGTTTCTGAATTGGTTGCTTGCGGCATTGGCGGCGGGCATTATCGTCACGGAATATTTTCAGCCGCCGGTTAGAATGTTACTCGAAATCTGCGCGGCGGCTGTTTTTATCGGAATTATTATCACGTGGAAGAAAAATTTCTCTGTCACGGCAAAGATAATCTTTCCGATAATTTTTTTTGCACTCGGCGCCGTAAGATTTTTTTCTGTCGACACACTGCCGCCGAATGACATTTCAAAGTTTGAAGGTCAACGCCTTGCCGTCACGGGAATTGTACGTGAAGAGCCGACTACAAAATTTATGCCGAATAATTTGTATCAGCAACGCCTAATCGTCGACGTGGAGTCTGTGAAAATTAAAGGCGGTGACGTACCGACAAGCGGCGCACTTATTTTAACTGCGTACAACAGTGACGGCGTCTTTGAATCTGCGCGAATCGGCGATAAAGTTTCGGCGGAAGGCAATTTAAAACTTTTAACCAACTACAAAAATCCGGGACAAATTGACGGCGTGACGCGAATGAAGTCGGACGGCATAACCGCGCGAATGTCGGCAGGTAAAGGCGGCATTGAAATTGAAAGCGTCGAAGGCAGTCTTTGGACAAAGTTTTTACGTCTCGTCGCGGCAATTCGCCAACACTACCGTGACGCAATGGAAAGCGTAATGTCAAGCGAAGACGCGGCGGCAATTTTCGCAATGTTATTCGGCGGCTACGCGGGACTGAATGTCGAATTGGTAGAAGATTTTCAAACTACCGGCATCGTGCATATACTATCGGTCAGCGGCTCGCATATGACACTTTTGGCGGCGGCAACGGCGTATATATGCTTGCTTTTAAAATTTCCGCGTATGGCAACATTGGCGATTGGAATTTTCATCATCGGAACTTACACGCTGCTTTCCGGCGTCCTGCCGCAGGTAATACGCTCCGCGCTTATGGGAATTTTGGTTTTCACGGCTACGGCGTTGGAAGTCGAGGCGATAGGCGCAAGGCTTTTAACACTAACCGCGCTGGCAATGCTAATCGTCAAGCCGCTTTTAATCTTTGACATAAGCTTTCAACTAAGTTTCAGTGCAACGGCGGGGCTTATGTACATTTCAGGCGACTTGCGAAGTTTAATGTACCGCCTGCCGCGTTGGGCGTCATATCCCGCCGCAATGACGCTTGCCGCGCAGATAGCAAGCTTGCCGATAATTATTTGGTACTTTAATCAAGTTTCACTTAGCTCCGTGCTTTCAAACATTTTCGTGATGCCGTTTCTTGAATTGGTAATCATAGGCGGACTTTTAGGCGGCATAATAGCGCTTTTAATTCCGTTCGTCGGCAAAATAATTTTTGTAGGCGAATCGCTGATTTTCGGAATCGGCGCGGAGCTTAACCGCCTGTTTGCAAATTTACCTTTCAGTGCCGTGCAAGTGCCGACCGTAGGTTTTGCGGCGGGATTTTTTTATTACTTGACAATAATTTTTCGCCGCGCAGAGATTTTACTTCTGCTGATAATTGTGCTGATTTTTAATTTTAAGCCGAGCGGTGACGTAGAAGTAAATTTTATTGACGTCGGTCAAGGCGACTGCGCTATAGTTTTGACGCCGCACAGAAAGTGTTTAATCTTCGATACCGGCGGCGTACGCGAAAAGGTTTTTGATATCGGCGGGCGTGTTGTCGTGCCGTACCTTAAGCATGAAGGCGTGAGGGAAGTCGATTATATTTTTTTGACGCACGTGCATGAAGACCATGCAGGCGGTGCCGGTGCCGTAATTAAAAAATTGCCGGTACGTGAAATTATCACGGCGGGTGAACCTAAAGAAGATTACGCGGCGGCTTTCGGTATCAGTGAAAAAAATTTAGACAATCTGCGCGCAGGTAAACGCGGCGAAGTTTTTGAAATTGACGGCGTGCAAGTTGAAATACTCTTCGCGCCGAATGTCGGTACCGGCAATGAAATTTCTAACGTCTACAGAATCCGTTACGGCGACATAACTTTTCTGATAACCGGCGATTTAATTATTGAAAATGAAAATGAAATTCTGCGTGAAGGCATTGACGTTTCAAGCACGGTTTTAAAGGTCGGTCATCACGGCAGTAAAACTTCGTCGAGTATGGAATTTCTGAAGGCGGTTAATCCGAAGTGCGCGGTTATCAGTGTCGGCTATGGAAATAATTTCGGTCACCCCCGCGCAGAGGTTTTGGCGAATCTTGAAAAATGCGGCGCCAAAGTTTTTCGTACCGATATCGACGGACTGATAAAATTTAAAACGGACGGCAGGAAATTGACTGTAACTAAATTTACCGATAATTCATTTGCCGATTGAATATGCCAATCGTAGTTAAGACAGATAACCGCCGTCGATTTAACATAGCCCATTTTTTGTTTCATAAAAAAAACATTTGACAGAATTATTTCTAAGTAATAAAATTCTCAAAAGAAAAAAATTTTCAAGAAGGAGAAATTGTAAATGACTTTAGCGGACGCAAAAGTTGGTATGACGGTACGCATTGAGTCGATAGACGAATCACCGATGAAAACAAGACTTATGGCAATGGGATTAATTCCCAACACGAAGGCGGA
>CAMJNB010000099.1 GCA_946407175.1 uncultured Selenomonadales bacterium
TACGGTATGGATATCGAAGATTTGAATTGACGCAAGAAAAAAATTATCAGCCGCATAAAATTTCTGTTGATTTTTCAGAAAGTATGATTTAAAATTCAACCGGTGACCTAGTCAACCGATTATAAATTTTTTTATAAAAGCTGACGATACACTTAAGAAAAGATAAATTTAGGGATAAATTTTTTTGGTAAAATTTCAAGGAGGGAATTACCATGAGAATCAGCGGATACTTGATTAAAGGCGCTGACGGCTTGACGACCGTAATGAATAACCACTCGACTGAAATGAGCAAAAGCATGGAAAAAGTTTCGTCGGGTCTTAGAATCAATCACAGCGGCGATGATGCCGCCGGCAAGGCTATAAGCGAAAAAATGCTTTCGCAAATTCGCAGTCTCGATCAAAGTCAGCAAAACACTCAAAGCGCCAGTTCACTCTTAGGCGTAGCTGAAGCGGCTATTACGTCCATTGTTGATGTTGTACAGCAGATGAAGGCAAAGGCTCTTCAAGGCGCCGATGATACATTGACTACCGATGAACGCAACGCCCTGAAGTACGAACTTGAACAGCTCAGCAGTCAAATCGACGCATCTTCTCTCGTGTCGCAAAACGGAAGGTACTTGCTTAACGGCAGTTTCGGCAAAATCAATGAAACGTTGCAAGATGTCATGACTTATGAAGTTACTGACGAAAATGGCCAGACCGTGACGACAGAAGGCGTCTTGAACTTCAATTCATTTGACTGGGAAGACGGTAACGCCATGTACTTCCAAGTTGGACCCGATAAAGGCGACAGCCTTATGGTTCATCTCGGCAACATGACTAAGGATTATATCTTGAAAGACGTTACCCTTGATGTTTCGACTTCAGAAAATGCAATGAAAACATCGAAGGCGCTTGAAAAATCCTTGACACGCGCACTTTATCAGCAGGTAGAAATTGCCACCGTGCAGGAACGTTTGGATTCTACCATGAATAATTTGCAAGAATCCTCTATCGACACTACGGCGGCGTTGAGTGCGATTCAAGATGCCGACATGGCAAAAGAAATGACGAACTTCGTAAAGCATAACGTACTTATGCAGGCAACGCAGGCAATGATGGCGCAGGCTAATACTTCAATGGCGTCTTTCTTGGATCTTATCAGGCAATAAATTTTTTCGGCGAAAATTTTTAAGTAATATTTTTGCAATGGTAAATAACGTTTAAATAAACGTAAAATATATTTTTGGCGCGTCGATACGGCGCGTTTTTTTGTGAAAGGAGATTTTTCATTGAACAGTTGGAATGACGGCTACTTCACAGAGTCAACTTACACTTACGGCTATTACAAGGATTTAAGCCCCGCTTATCAAAATTTTTGTCTGCTGATAAACGGTTTTATGCCGCCTGCAGAGGCTGATGAAAATTCTGCGCATTGCGAATTGGGATACGGTCAAGGCTTGTCGATAAACATTCACGCCGCCGCAACGCAGGGAAAATATTTCGGCACTGACTTCAATCCTTCGCACGCGGCTCATGCCAATGAACTTTGCACGGCGTCAAAATGCGGCGCGAAATTTTTTGATGACAGCTTTGAAGAAATGTTGCACCGTGACGACTTGCCGCAATTCGATTCAATCAGCTTGCACGGCATTTGGAGCTGGATCAGTGAAGAAAATCAAGCGCATATTGTGGAGTTTGCGCGGAAATTTTTAAAGCCCGGCGGGGCGTCTTTTACAACAGCTATAACTGTTATCCCGGCTGGTCGCCCGGCGCGCCGTTGCGTGAACTTTTCATACTGCACGACAAGTACGCGCATAAAAGCAGTAAGACGTTTAACCGCGTCGAAGAGGCGCTGAAATTTACCGAAGAGCTTTTCAATAAAAATCCCCTGTACTTTAGAAGAGTTCCCGACGTTAAAAGTATTTTTGACAGCGCAAGAAAACTTAGTCATGATTACTTGGCTCATGAATATTTTAACCGTGATTGGATTTGCATGTACTTTTCTGAAGTCGCGGAGATTCTTCAAGACGCCAAATTGGATTTCGCCTGCACGACTACAATAATTGAGATTTTGGACAATTACAATTTTCCGCAGGACAGTTTGGCATTTATCAACGGCATTGAAAATCCGATTATGCGTGAGCAGGTTAAAGATTATTTCCGCAACCGCCAATTTCGCAAGGATATTTATATTCGCGGCGCGCGCAGATTGCCGGAATTTGAACGCATTGAACGTGTTCTCACTTTGAATTACGTTTTGATGTCGAAAGATAAATTTCCTAAAAGCGTAGCTGTACCGGCAGGCAACGTGACTTTAGCTGAAGATGTTGCCGAAAAAATTTACAACTACATGGCGGCGGATAATTTCAAGCCGAAAAATTTCAAGACGTTTGTAGAGAAAAATCCCGATATCTCGGCGGCAACCATGTTGCAGACAATAGTGCTTTTAATGCAGAGCGGCAACATTATGCCGTGTCAATCAGAAGTTACAATTCAGCACGTAAAGCCTTACTGCGTGAACTTCAACAAGTACATTTGCCAACGCGCTTACGATTCGGACGATTTACAATTTTTGGCAAGTCCCGTGACCGGCGGCGGCTTTGCTTTGGCTAAAATGGAAAGAGTTTTTCTTGCGGCTGAATATGAAGGTATAACCGGCGTTGACGAACTTGCAAATTTCGCGTGGAGAATTTTTTCTGCGCGGGGTTTGGCACTGGTTAAAGCCGGTAAAAATTTGACCAGCGCGGAAGAAAATATAGCCGAATTTAAAAATATGGTGCAAAGTTTTTATGATAACCGCCTGCCGATACTCAAGGCGTTGCAAATAATTTAAGCATTGCAGATAAAATTTAGGCAACAAAAAAGCGCCTGCGTTATGTAACACAGACGTTTTGTTAGCTTACAGCTCGTAGATTGTAGCCGGTGGCTCGTAATTCTACAATCTATCCTCTACAATCTACTCTCTTTCACTAAAATATTTTTTGGCAAGTTCAATCTGTTTGATAACCTGCGCGGTGGATGTGCCGCCCAATGAGTTACGCGAATTTACGCAAGTTTCCGCCTTAATCGCGTCGAAAATATCTGCGTCGAATTTGTCGGAAAAAGTTTTGAACTCGTCAAGCGACAAATCTTTCAAATAAACGCCGCGTTCAATGCAGTAATGAACCAATTTGCCTGACACTTCATGAGCCTGCCGAAAAGGCAGATTTTTTTTGACAAGATAGTCCGCCAAATCCGTAGCGTTGCTGAAGTCCTCATCAACCGCGCGGCGCATATTTTCCGCCTTCACTTTCATGCCGGCGATAATCTGCGCGTAGACCTTCAAGCAAAATTTAATCGTGTCAATCGCGTCGAAAAGCCCTTCTTTATCTTCTTGCAAGTCCTTGTTGTAGGCAAGCGGCAGAGATTTAACCGTTACCAGCATTGCGTTTAGGTGACCGATAACACGTCCTGCCTTCCCGCGTACCAATTCCGGCACGTCGGGATTTTTTTTCTGCGGCATCATTGAAGAACCGGTACAATGCGCGTCGTCCAATTCGACAAAGTTGAATTCGCGACTGCACCATAAAATTGTTTCTTCACTCAAGCGCGAAAGGTGAATCATAAGAATTGACGCCGCCGACAAAAATTCCAAGATGTAATCTCTGTCACTAACAGCGTCCAAACTGTTCATATAAATTTCCGTGAAGTCTAACTCGGTTTGAACAAATTCGCGGTCAATGGGAAAAGTCGTACCCGCCAACGCACCGGCACCTAAAGGCATTATGTCTGCACGCTCGTAAACGCCGCTGAACCTGTCATAATCGCGCTTAAGCATTTGAAAGTACGCCATAAGGTGGTGGGAAAATAAAATCGGCTGTGCGCGTTGTAAGTGCGTATAACCCGGCATTATGGCGCTTAAATTTTTTTCCGCCGCGTCGACAAGACTTTTCTGCAACTCCAAAATTAAGCCTTGCACTTCTCTCACGGTACGGCGCATGTACAAATGCATATCAAGCGCAACTTGGTCATTGCGGCTCCGCGCAGTATGCAAACGTCCGCCCGCCTCACCGATTAAATCAGTCAACGCCTTTTCAACGTTCATGTGAATATCTTCAAGCTCGACGCTGAAATTAAATTCGCCGCTTTCAATCTGCGCCAAAATTTTTTTCAAGCCGTCAATAATTTTTACCGAATCTTCGGCGGAAATAATTTTGCACGCGGCAAGCATTTTGGCATGAGCGATTGAACCTGCGATATCTTCACGGTAAAGGCGCTTGTCGAAGTTTATCGACGCTTGAAAATCGTTAATCATTTCGTCGGTGGACTTTTCAAAACGCCCTCCCCACAAGCGTGACGCTTGACCCAATTGTTGCGATTGATTTTTATCTAAGTCAAAGTTTTTTTCCGCGCTTGAAATTTTTTCGGCAGAATCGGAATTAAAATCTTGACTCATTTTTTATTTACCAATGCGCGAACTTTAAGCGGCAGACCGAAAAGATTTATAAAGCCTGTAGCGTCAGCTTGATTGTAAACGTCATCATGTTCAAACGTGACAAATTCCTTGCTGTAAAGTGAGTGCGGCGACTGCGAACCGGCGGAAATGATGTTGCCTTTGTAAAGTTTCAGCTTAACTGTACCGGTAACAGTTTTCTGCGTCTCGTCGACAAACGCGGCAAGCGCCTCACGCAGAGGACAGAACCACATACCGTCGTAAACCAATTCGCCGTACTTAACCGCAACGTGTTGCTTGAAATGGAAAGTGGCGCGGTCAAGGCAGAGATATTCCAATTCGCGGTGCGCGTAGTAGAGAATTGAACCTGCGGGATTTTCATAGACGCCGCGACTCTTCATGCCTACAAGGCGGTTTTCGCAGATATCGACAATGCCGATGCCGTTGCGTGCGCCGATTTCGTTAAGCTCGGTGACAAGTTCAACTGCATTTTTCTTGACGCCGTTAATTGCAACGGGAATACCCTGTTCAAAGTCGACTGAAATAATTTCCGGTTTATCGGGCGCATCTTCCGGCGCTTTTGAAATGAGGAACATTGAATTATTCGGCGCATTGGCGGGGTCTTCAAGGTCTGAACCTTCGTGCGAAAGGTGCCAAATATTTCTGTCCATGCTGTACTTTTTATTTTCGGCGGCAATGGGAATGTTATGTGCCTTCGCGTATTCAATTTCGGATTCGCGCGAATCAAGCTCCCATTCACGCCACGGGGCAATGATTTTTAATTCCGGTGCAAGAGCCTTTACCGTGAGTTCAAAGCGTACTTGGTCATTGCCTTTACCGGTAGCACCGTGAGCAACCGCCTCTGCGCCTTCAGCCAATGCAATTTCGACAAGCTTTTTCGCAATAATAGGACGTGCAAAGGACGTGCCGAGTAAATATTTTTCTTCGTAGACGGCGTTGGCTTTCAGTGTGGGGAAGATATAATTTTCAATGAAATCTTTTGTAAGGTCCTCAATGAAAACTTTTGACGCGCCGGACTTCAACGCCTTTTCGCGTACGACATTGAGTTCATCGCCTTGACCTACGTCAGCGCAAACCGCAATGACTTCACAGCCGTAATTTTCTTTGAGCCAGGGAATTATTACCGACGTATCGAGACCGCCGGAGTATGCCAAGACGACTTTTGAAATTTTTTCTTTCGCCATTAAAATGTTTCCTCCAATGTTACAGTAATTTTTTAACGCATAGATTTTAGCACAAAAAAAAACCGCGTCAACTTTTAGCTTTTAGCTTAGAGCTTGCAGGTTTAAAGTTTTAATTATTAATCTTAATTCTTAATTCTAAATCCTAAATTCTTAATTCAATCACTCCGCCGCCGATAAGTTCATCGCCGTCATAAAAAACTACGGATTGACCGGCGGTAATGGCACGTTGCGGTTCAAAAAATTTCACGCGCAGATTATCACCGAAACTTTCAACCGTACAATCGGCGACACGCGGACCGTAGCGAATTTTGGCTTGCAGTGTTACGGGAAAATTTTGC
>CAMJNB010000100.1 GCA_946407175.1 uncultured Selenomonadales bacterium
TAGTGGTTAGATCGATAGATCGATAGAAAACCATCGATCCATCGATCCATCGATCTAAAAAGGAAGTGAACTAATTGGCGAAAAAGAAACGCGGTAAAAAGCACGAAGAGGAAGCCAGTGAAGCTTGGTTGTTGCCGTACTCGGACTTAATGACGCTTTTACTTGCACTTTTCATAGCGCTGTTTGCAATTTCACAGACAGACCAAACAAAATTGAATCAGTTGGCGCAGGCATTTACTGCGGCGTTTAATATGGGCGGACCTTCATTCTTTGACAAAATGGGTCCCAACGTCAGCACACAACGCGAACTTATGACTACCGATGAGGACGCGGGTAACGCGGCGTATATTCAAGAAAATAAAAACCTTGAAAGTTTGCAAGAACAACTTGACAATTATAATTTGGAAGATCAGCTTTCAACGCAACTTGAAGAAGAAGGCTTGATGATTCGCATTAAGGAAAAAGCGCTTTTCCCTTCCGGCTCGGCTGATTTGGTTCCCGAATCACAGAGAATCGGACCGGTAGTCGCGGGACTTTTGGCGGCAGTACCGGAGCGCGTTTTAATTTCCGGTCACACAGATACAGACCCTATCAGCACCGCGCAGTTTCCTTCAAACTGGGAATTGAGTTCCGTCCGCGCCATGACTTTTATGAAGTATCTTCTTTCGATTAATGAAAATTTAAATCCCGCAAGATTTTCAGCGATAGGTTACGGCGAATACAGACCGATTGCGCCGAATGATACGCCGGAAAATAAGCAAAAAAATCGTCGCGTCGAAATTTTAATTGCACGGACGCTTTCATTTAATCCGAATGAAGGTGTTCACTCTAAAAGTGACGTTGACTTGGTAGCAAAATGATTTTAGCCTTTAGCTGGTAGTCTTTAGCTGGTAGCTGGTAAATAAAAAAATGATTGGAATTGGCACTGACATTATAGAAATTAATCGTGTAAGCCGCGCCGTAGAAAGTGAACATTTTACGCGGCGGGTTTTTACAGACACGGAAATAAAATATTGTGAAAGTCGCGGAAAAAGTTCCGTCGCCTCCTACGCCGCACGTTTTGCCGCGAAGGAGGCTTTTTTTAAGGCGCTCGGTACCGGCATTGTTACCGCCCTGAAAGAAGTCGAGGTGCGAAATGATTCTCTCGGCAAGCCGGAAATTTTTATCAGCGGCGCCACGAAAAATTTAGCTGATGAAAAAGGCGTCACGGAAATTTTTTTATCGCTTAGTCATTCGCGTGAGTATGCAACCGCCGTTGTAGTGCTTGCGTAATTTTTTTTGAGACATTGTGACGTATAATTTTGAGAATCGGTAACTTGTAAATTTCCGATAAAAATTTTAAAATAAGCGAAAAAATTTTTTTAATCGGAGGAGTTACTTTATGAGACTCAAACTTTTTGCGACCGTGTTAATCTGCGCGGTCATTTTTATTTTCAATTCAAAAGCACTAGCCGCCGAATTGGAGCTTGTGTCCTACTCCGCGCAGGTTAAACTGCAATGGCTGGCAAATACCGGAATGCCGATTGCAAAAAAAATTTCTAAAGAATTTAACACGGCGAATATTTACGGTAAAAAAAATTTGAAAGATTACGACAGGCTTGAAAAGCTTAACGGTCTCTATCAAGAAATTTGTTACGCCGCTACCGTGCAGTACGTACAAAACACTGACTACCAAAACATTATCGACATAGGCGGCGGCTACACTCCCCGCGCAATTACTTTCGTAAATGAAGGCAGAAAATATTTCGGCGCGGAGCTTATCGCCATTGCACTTTCAGCAACGCAGATTACGCCGAAGTTTGTTAACTCGCAGTACAAAAATAATCTCGTCTATCAAGAAGTTTTAGCAGAAGACCGCGATACAATGTTGGCGGCGGCTGACACTTTCAACGGCAAAATTTGTATTATTGAAGAGGGATTGCAAATTTATTTGACTAAGCCACGCACCGACGCAATGATTTCAATTTTCCGTGACGTTTTGAGGAGACATCGCGGCTGTTACATCACGACAGATTTTGTAATGGACGATATGTTCAAAGAACTTGCCGCCGCGTTGTACGGTGAAAATTCCGCAGAAATACTTTACAAAGAGACGAAAGATATGTACGAAAATCTTTTCGGCGAACCGCTTTACCTTAATTCTTACGAAACGCCGGAAGCGGCGCTTGCATTTTTGAAGAGACAAGGTTTCAAAGTTCAGCAAGTGCGGCTTGTTCCCGATCCGTCCAAACTTTATTCATTGAAAGGCTTGTCTTTGCAACAGGCTGAAAAAGTTAAAAAAATCTGCGCGAAAAATTATCTGTGGGTCATAACGTTGCCGTAACTTCGGCAGTAGTTTAAGCATTGATTTAAGTTTAAGTATTAATTAAGTTTGAGCAGTAGTTAAAGTAAAAAATTCAGGTTAAGGTGTAACAAATGCGTGAAGTAAATTTGAAAAATAAAACCGTTGACGTTGATGAGCTTAAAAAATTCGGCTTTCACAAAACGGCGGAAGGTTGGAAGTATGAAAAAAATATTTGTGACGACCAACTTAGTTTGACGCTGACTTACAAGGCGGGAAAACTTTTTTCAGAGGTCAAAGACAATTTCGGTGAAGAATACGTCCTGCACTTGGTAGAAAATTCGGCAGGCGGCTTTGTCGGCGCCGTTCGCAGTGAGTACGAAAAAATTTTGTCGGCGTTTGAAGAGAATTGTTGTGAAGAAAATATTTTTCGTGCGGAGTTGACAAAAAATCTTATAAGCTACGTTCGCGACAAGTACGGCGACGAGTTGGAATTTTTGTGGGAGAAATATCCAAATGCCGCGATATGGCGTCGAAAGGATACAAAGAAATGGTACGGTCTTGTCATGGAAATTTCCGAGCAAAAGTTGGGACTTGATTCAGACAATGCCGTAGAGATTTTGGATCTGCGCGGCAAGGTTGGTGAATTGCAAAATTTAATTGACGGTGTAAAATATTTTGCCGGCTATCATATGAATAAAAAGAGTTGGTTGACGATTCGCCTTGACGGCTCCGTTGACTTCGACGAAATTTGTACGCGCTTGGACGCAAGCTACACTTTGGCTAAGAAGTAGCTATCGGCTGAAAGCTCCAAGCTCTAAGCTCTAAGCTAATTACTAATTCAAAAAGGGGTGGTATAAATTTGAAAGTTGCATTGGCAAAACAAATGCACGAAATTGACGACGCGGCAATAAAAGATTTCGGTTTGCCTGAATTAGCACTTATGGAAAGTGCAGGTCACAGAGTGGCGCAGTTCACCGAAAAAATTTTGGGCAGTGTCGATAAAAAAAGTATTTCGATATTAGCGGGTAGCGGCAATAACGGCGGCGACGCATTGACTGCGGCAAGATACCTTGCAAATCGCGGCGCAAAGATAAAAATTTTTTTAAGCGGCAATAAGGATCACCGTACCGAATCGCTCAACGTACAAATTGCGATTATGCGTGCAATGGGCGCCGAAATTCAAAACCTTGACGGCGACAGAGCGTGGGAGCGCCTGCAGGTTAATTTGAGATTTTCAGACGCAATTATTGACGGCATTTTGGGTACGGGATTCAGCGGCGAACCTAGACCGAATGCGTTACAGCTGATTCGTCTTGCCAACGCCGCGAACAAGCCGATAATTGCGATTGACATTCCTTCCGGCGTCGAGGCTGATACCGGCGTTGTAGGCGACGCGGCGATTAATGCGGCGGGTACCGTGTCACTCGGCTTGCCGAAAATTGCGCACTACCTTTGTCCAGGCGCGTCGTACGTCGGCAAACTTATGATTGACGATATCGGCATACCGAAAAAACTTTTGACTGAAAATATTCATCAAACGCTTTTAGACGATGAACTTGCCGCGACGTTGTTACCTGCTCGGAGCCGTGACGTACACAAAGGCAGTTGCGGTAAAATTTTGGTTATCGCCGGTTCAAGCGGTATGACAGGAGCGGCGTGTCTTGCATCAATGTCCGCATTAAAAATCGGCGCGGGACTTGTAACCTTAGCCGTGCCGGAAAGTTTAAATGATTTATACGAAGTCAAGCTGACCGAAGTCATGACAATGCCGCTTGCTGAATCGAAAAGCGGAATTATCGGCGGTGAAGGTGCGCTGACAACTTTGCTTAAGGCGGTTGAAAAATTTGACTGCGTACTAATAGGACCCGGACTCGGTCGCGCAGATGAAACGCTTGATCTTGTACGAAAGTTTGTTTTAGCCGTAGATAAGCCCCTTGTACTTGACGCGGACGCTATATTTGCTTTTAACGGCATGGCGGAAGAGTTGAAAAATTGCAAGCAGATTCCGATTTTGACGCCGCATTTAGGTGAACTTGCCGCGCTGTTAAATATTTCTGTGCCGCAACTTCGTCAAAATTTGATTGAAACGGTGCGACAAGTTGCCGCCGAACTTAGAGTAATTGTTGTGGCTAAAAGTGAATGTACGGTTATTGCCTATCCCAACGGCGAAATTTTTATCTCGGCGGTAGGAAACAGTTCAATGGCGACGGCGGGCAGCGGTGACGTTTTGGCAGGTACGATTGCCGGACTTATGAAACTTACGCCGTTTGCGCCGCTTGCCGGTGTTTACCTGCACGGTACGGCAGGCGATATCGGTGCGGCAGAAAAATCAGATGGGCTTATCGCGTCTGACATTATGAATTGCTTACCGACTGCAATAAAAAAATTAAAAGCTAACAGCTAAAAGCTAACAGCTACCGGCTAATAGCTAACAGCTAAAAAGGAGAATTTTAAATGAAATTGAAGAAAAAAATTTTAACCGCGCTTTTCGCAGGAATTTTGTCTTTCAACATTTTCGGCGGCGTTAATGACGTACAGGCGGCGTCACGTGAAGAAATTGCCGCAATTAACGTCGTCACGGCGAATGATTTTCAGTATTGGACTGACAATTCACCGACCAAACAAAAAATTATCGCCTTCGTTACTGACGTGACAAACCCCAACAGTCCGAATTACATTCCGCCCGAAGACAGAATAGCCACGTTTGATATGGACGGCACTTTTTACTGCGAAACCGCGCCGCTTTACTTTCAAGAGATGATGTTTTTCCACCGCGTACTTGAAGACCCCAATTACACCGCGCCGAAAAAATATCTCAACCTTGCGAAAAAAATTCAGCCGAAAGTACATGCCAAACAGAAATTGACGCCGGAAGAAAGCAAAATGTATCTTGAAGGCTTAACGGCGGTTTATGCAGGTATGACGCCGGAAGAATACCGCGCCTACGTCCGCAATTTTATGGATACGAATGAAATGGGCTTAACAAACCTCAAACGCGGCGAAGCTTTTTACCTGCCTATGGTTGAAATTATTTCCTATCTCACGAACAACGGCTTTAACGTCTACATTGATACTGCGTGCGGCGTCGATACAACACGTGAACTTATAAAAGGCGTAATTCCCATTCGGTTTGACAGAGTTATCGGTTCAGATTTTAATTTCACGTCGACACGTATAGGTGCCGAAGATCCGCACGACCACTTTTATGACAGACGCAGGGAAAGAATTATTATTTCCGGCAAACCGTTATGGGACAATGCCAAGACGCGGAAGATTTTTTCTATCTTAAATCACATCGGCAAGCATCCCGTTTTAGCGTTCGGCAACTCTATGGGTGATAGCGGTATGTTGGAGTACACGTTGCAGAATCCCAAGTACAAGAGCGCGGCTTTTTACGTGCTTTGTGACGACGTGGAGCGTGAACTCGGCAACTTGAAAAGAGCAGTAAGCGACAAGGCGTTTGCCGATAAGCGCGGTTGGAATACAATTTCAATGCACGACGAATTTAAAACCATTTACGGCGAAAATGTTAGAGTAGATCGATAGATCGATAGTGGCTAGATCGATAGTAGATAGTTGTGAGGGAGATAAATTTGAAGAAAAAAATTTTATCCGCAATTTTCGCAGGCTTGATGACGTTTAATCTTTTCGGCAAC
>CAMJNB010000101.1 GCA_946407175.1 uncultured Selenomonadales bacterium
CACTTAAGATCGAAGGGCGCATGAAAAGCGTCAACTACGTGGCGGGCGTCGTCAAAACTTATCGCGCGGCTATTGATTCGTACTTCTCCAATCGCGCAGATTTTAAAATCTTGCCGGAATGGTTAAGCGAGCTTGATAAGGTTGCGCATCGCCCGTATACTACGGGATTTTTTTTAAGCGACGGTCAGCCCACTGAAATTTATGACACGTCCAAACCTAAGCGCAGTTCAAATTTTTTAGGCATTGTGAGAGACTTTGACGCTGATAAAATGACGGCGACTATTGAACAGCGCGGCAAGTTTGAAATTGGTCAAGACGTGGAATTTTTTCAGCCGCACGGTAAAACTTTCGCACAAAAAATTTCGGCAATGTTTGATGAGGACGGACAAGAAATTTCAGCCGCGCCGCACGCTCAACAAATTGTAAAAATTCCGGTTGAAAAGCCGGTGGAAATTTTTTCATTAATGCGAAGTTAATTTTAATTGGGGGTGCTTATGTTGAGAAATCTTTTGAGAAATTTATTCAGTCGCGACAACGATTTTGAAAAGGTTGAACCTATCGACACGGAAAACGCCGTACGAAAAGAAATTACCGTTTCAGGCAGAGTGCAGGGCGTAGGTTTTCGCTACTTCACTCAACAGACGGCGATTAACCTGCGCATTACCGGTTGGGTAAAAAATCAGAGTGACGGCACCGTAATAATGGAAGTGCAGGGAACGCCGCAACAAATTGACGCCTTGACACAGCGCTTAAAGCAGGGCAACGGCTATTCAAAGGTCGTGTCGATGAAAATTGAAAATCTTGACGTCGAAAAGGGGGAAAATAAATTTGGAATCAGGTATTGACGGTGCGACTACGAAAAGAATTTTAGTTTTGAACGGACCGAATTTAAATCTTTTGGGTTCACGCGAACCGACAATTTACGGACGCATGACACTAAATGACATAAATGAAATGGTACGCGAACGCGCGAAGGAATTGGGCGTAGACGAAATAGAATTTTTGCAGTCAAATTTTGAAGGCGCACTGATTGAGGCGATACAAAAAGCACGTGGACGTTATGACTTCATAATTTTGAACGCGGGCGCATTGACTCATTACAGCATAGCTCTGCGCGACGCAATATCCGCAGTGCCGGTACCGGTCATTGAAGTGCATTTGTCCAACATTCACAAGCGCGAAGAGTTCCGCGAAAAATCTGTAATTGCGCCGGTAGTTATGGGACAGGTTTTAGGTTTCGGCGTTGACAGCTACATTGCGGCATTGGAAATTGCCGTACGAAAACTTCAAAGAGAGGCTCATACAAATGGCGGTATTTAATTTTTCTGAGCGGTTGGAGCGCTTACTTAAAAAAATTTCCGATGAAAATGTTGACGCGATTTTAATTCGTAAACCTGAAAATCTTTTTTACTTCAGCGGCTTTAACGGCGACAGTTCAATTTTGTTCATTGCGAAAAATTTTTTGCAACTTATAACCGACGGACGCTACACCGAGCAGGCAGCAAGTCAGGCTACCGGTTTTGAGATTATCAGGCAGACGGACGGAATTTTCACCAAACTTGTGGAAATGATGAAAGATTCTGCCGTAAAAAAGTTGGGTTTTGAAGGCAAATTTTTTACCTTCGACGAGTACGCCGCATTGAAAGAGAAATTGCCGAATATTGAATTAAAATCGATTGAAGTCGATTCACTTAGGCAGGTTAAAGACGCGGCAGAAATTTCTTACATACGCGCCGCCTGCAAAATTGCAGATAAAGCCTTCGGAGAAATTTTGAACTTCATTCAAGCGGGTAAGCGCGAATACGAAGTTGCCGCCGAGCTTGAATATTTAATGCGTAAATTCGGTTCCGAGCGTACGGCGTTTGATACAATCGTTGCGTCCGGCGTACGTGGCAGTTTGCCACACGGAAAGGCTACGAAAAAAATTATTGCCAACGGCGAATTTGTCACAATGGATTTCGGCGCGGTGGTAAACGGCTACCATTCCGATATCACGCGAACCGTTTGTGTCGGTAAGGCGTCGGACAGACAGCGTGAAATTTATTCCGCAGTTTTGGACGCGCAGTTATACGGTCTTGAACTTATCAAGCCCGGTATCGGCGGCAAGGAGATTGACGAAAAAGTCAGGGAGCGGCTTAAAACTTTGGGATTCGGCGAATATTTTTCACACTCCTTAGGTCACAGCTTAGGACTTGAAATTCACGAAGAGCCGCGCTTAAGCAAACTAAGCACGTGCGAAAGTTTGGAAGTAAATATGTTGGTCACCGACGAGCCCGGCGTTTACATTCAAAATTTCGGCGGCGTACGCATTGAAGACACGGTGCTTATCACGGAGAAAGGCGCCGAGCCTTTGACTGAAAGCACGAAAGATTTGTTGGAACTTTAACTAAGATTTATTGGCACTTTAAGCAACCTAAAAAAATTTTTCAACGTAAAAATATAGCGACATTGCAACCGTTATAATTGCCGAAAAAATTTGAGGTGATTAAAATGGAATTGCTTGAACGCTACGAAAGTTTGAAGGCGAAAGTTATAAATCGGCGCGCAGATTTTTATGCGCTGATGAATTTTATAGAGAATGAAACGGCGTACATGACGGCACCTGCGTCTACGAAATTTCACCTTTGCAAAGAGCGCGGACTGCTTGAACACAGCGTCAATGTTGCGGAAACGTTGCTCAACTTGAAAAAAGTTTTGGCGCCGGAAATTTCGGACGAAAGTTGCGTCATTGTGGCACTGTTGCACGATTTGGGCAAAGTCGGTATGCCTAATAAGCCGCAGTATATTAAGGTGGAGCCTTCCGATAAACAGAAACAGCACGGACTTTCGCCGTACCCGCCGTACAAATTCAACAGCGATTTAATTTATTTAAGCGTACCGGTCAGAAGTCTGTACCTTATCAGCGGTTTAATTGCCTTGACTGAAGAGGAGGTGCAGGCGATTATTTATCACGACGGTCAGTACGTCGAGGATAACCGCAGTGTTGCAATGCGCGAAGAGAAATTGACACTTCTCCTGCAATACGCAGACCTTTGGTGCGGCAGAATTGTGGAAAGGTAATTGACGAAGTAATTTCTACAAAAAATATTTTGCAAACAAAAAAGCGACGTGGAATTTTTAACACGCCGCCTTTTTTAATTTATTAAGCGTCATCAGTCTTTGGAATTTTTTCAGCCAAAGAATTTTTTAAATTTACCAATGCCGAAATGTAATTGTCAAAAATTAAGTTTACGAGTTCAATCGCCTTTTCTTCGTCATAGAGATGCACGGAAATATTTCTGCGCCGCAACATATCAAGCAAAATCGTTTCGTCGTTGACAAAATTTACTTCATAAGCCGCCTTAAAAATTTCGCGCGGTGAACCTATTTTTTCTGCCAAAATGCCGTGAAATTCCAAAATCTCCTTCATTGCCTTCCACGCAAGCTCAAAAGTCAAATTAAACTGTCCAATAACGCCCATGCGGTAAAGTTCATCGTCTTCAGCTTTTTTTCTGTCCGCCGTTAATAGTACGTCCAAACATTTTAAATATGTGTCAAATTTTTTCATAAATCAAAACTCCGTCACGCTTAATTTCGGCTTGCAATGTCTTAGAAATTGTATCATCAATATCTACAACGTCGAATGACAATAAGGTTGAAACTTCCTCCTCAATGTCAAAATAAAAATTTGTAATGTTGCCGCCTTTAACTGCAAGATCAATGTCACTGCGCTTATGATTATCGCCGCGAGCACGTGAACCGAAGAGAAATAGTTTTTCGACGTTATTTTTTTTCGCAACAGAAATAATTTCTTCTTCAAGACGCTTATCCAAATTGTAACTCATTAGTCGAGATAACGCATTAGCCGAGAAATTTTCCTGCGATAACGGCAACTTTCACCTTGTCGCCTAAAGACTCATCAACCGTCACGCCCCAAATAATTTGTGCGCCGTCACTTATCGCCGCTTGAATTTTTTCCATTGCCGCATTTATTTCACTCATTGTGTAGGCATTTGAAGAGCCTTTGAAGTTTGCCACAACTCCGCGCGCAGATTTAATGTCTTTATCTTTCAGCGCATTTTCTACGCAATTTTTAACCGCGTTTTCACCTTCCGCCTCACCGATAAACGCCACTGCCTTGCCGGAATTTTTCAGTATGCTTTTAACGTCATCAAAATCCAAACCTACCGGTCCTTCAACATTAAGAATGTCGTTAAAGGCGTTGGCAACTTCAAAAATTTTATCATTAAAATTCTGCGCGGGAAGTTGGATAATCGCGTCACGCAAATTTTTATTGTCGGCGGCTTGCGCTTCCGTCACAAGGTAAATTTTCAGTGCGGGAAGGCGTGAGAAAAATTTTTCCGCGTAGTAGACTTCGCGTCCGTCCGAAATTATGAAAACGATATTGTCGTCGGCAATGTTGTTTACAATCTCGTCGCAAGATTTTCTGTCGGTAACTTTGAAAATTCTTACGCCTTCAATCTTTTTCATCGTGTCAACGTCAATGTCAATGCTGCCGATTATAACTGCTGAAATTTTTACATTCATAAAAACCTTTCTCCTTTCAAAAATTAAAAAAATTATAACGTGTAGCCTACCTAAATTAGCTGTGCGCCTGCATAATCTTTTCTGCCATATCGTGAATTTCCCTGCGCAGAGATTCCGGCTTTACCACCTCGACATTTTCTCCGTACTGCATTAGCCAATACTTAATCGCGTTTTCGTTTACTTTCACTTCAACCAAAATCTTTTCGTCGGTACTTTGCAAGATTTTAAAATTTTTGCCGAACCAATCTACAATCGTGTCAATCATAAATTCGCGCGTCCAAAAATTTACCCAAATACTTTTTCCTCCGAACATATAAATATTTTGCGCCATATGCTCCGGCAAGTTCAAGCCGCCTACGCAACCTTCGATTTTATTTTTTTGGTCGCGATTGTCCCGCGCAGATTCGGCAAGCATTGTGACTTCAGTCATTCTGTCAATGCGGTAATGCGAAATGTTGTTGTAGCCGTCAGTGTTGGCGATAAGGTAGTAATTGCCGTTCGTCGCCGCCATTTGGTAAGGGCTGACTTTGTACGGCGCCTTTCGACGCGGGTGCAGTTTTAAATCCTTGCCGTACTTGTTGTAAATGAAGGTAACTTTTTTCTTGGCGTGAATTGCGTCATTTAAAATGTCAAGTGACGTCATAACCTGCGCGTTGTCGGAATGTTGCAGACGCGGCAGATTGATAATGTGCTTTACCTTCGCGCTGAAATATTCATTGGCAAGATTTTTCAGCTTGTCGATAAGGGACTGAACTTTGTCGGTGGGAATATTTTTTGAAAAAAGCACGCTGTCAATGAGCATACGCAATTCCGATTCGTCGAAGTCGCGTACAAGCCAACTGCCTTTTTTAGTGGACATGATATTTATTCCGGCGTCTTTGAGGGAGCGAATATTTTTGCTGACAGAGCGGCGGTCGCAAATTTCGCCGTTAAAATCTTTGGCAAGGTATTCAATGATTTTTTGTTGAATTAAGGGGTGCTTGGCGTCGGAATGTCTTTGCAAAACTTGTAAAATTTTTATGTCAAGCAGTCGAAGTATCGGCGCGTCTAATTCGTCGGATTCGTCGTCAAATGTATCAATAAAATTTTCTTCCGCCATTTTAAACACTCCTTTTAGATCGATGGATCGTTGGATCGATGGATCGATGGTTTTCTATCGATCTATCCACTATCGATCCATCGATCTATCCACTATCGATCCATCGATCTATCCACTATCGATCTAAATCCTTTTTTAATCGTGACGGTTTTGTTTATGCCGCTTTTCTCGTCACGCGCCGTAACTTCCAGCGTGCCGCTTTTGTCGTAGCTGAATGTAACGTTAATGACTGGGACGCCAGCCGGTTCTTTGTCGTCAATCTCAAGCAGTAAGTCGCCGTAAAATTCGTGCGCGTCG
>CAMJNB010000102.1 GCA_946407175.1 uncultured Selenomonadales bacterium
ATAGGCGGACAACACTTTTCACGATACAAAGCCGCGTAAGCCGAGCAGGAAGTTGACGCCGGAAGAAAGTGAAAACGCGCGTGCGGCATATCGTGCCAAAATGATTCGTGACACCGTTGCCGACGAGAAAGAAATTTATTTTGAAGATAAAAAAAATATCGACAAGGACGCGGATTTGTACCGGAAGTTGACGCGTGTTGAAACGGCAGGCGTGGCACTTTCAGCCGCAATGCTTTTTTACGCATTCGCTACAATGGATAAGCCGCTTTTCTTTATGTCGCTGTCACTTTTATCAAATTTGTTGCGTCCTGTAATAGGCGGTCTCTTCGGCAGGCACAACCGCGCCGTACAAAATGCCTTGCACGGATTCAGCATCGTGCTTTTCTTCGGCGCCTTGCTATTTATCTTCGTCTAAATTTGCTGACTTAATCTGCTAATCTTTATACTTGTTTAAATCTTTACCGAAGGCAAAGTAGTAACCGATTTTAAAGCACTCGGTTAGAAATTTTTTATCGTCCGCGTCGGCAACTGCGTCGAGCGGATAATTCTTATTTAAGGCATTGTAACCTTGTTGACCGTCGAAAAAAAATCTCTGCGTTGTCGCAACAGAATTTTTAGGCGAAATGCCTTTACCTATCGGAAAAATTCTCTGCGTCCAACTTTGATTGCCTTCATCGTCTGTCTTGACTTCAACGGCATATTTGTCCAAAAAATAAGCATTGCCCTTGTAAAAGGCAATGAACACTCGATTTTTGTCGTAAGAGACTCTTTCGGGAGAATTGGGCGGCAATTTTTTATTTTCGGCGATAAGAGTTTGTAAACGTGTCAAAAAGCGATTCGTTTCTGTCCAATCGCTTGAAACCATCGTTTTTCTGTCAGTTTGTACTTCGCCGTTTTTAAGGGTAATTTTTTTGTCCGGTTTAATTTTCGGCAGATCGTATGCCGCAACGTTGCCGTAAAAGGTTACGCAAATAAGGAGAGCGCTTGTAATAATTTTGGAAAGCATTAAGCCACTTCCTTTTTAGGTGACGGATTCAAATTCGTTTACTTTTGGCGTTTCTGCGAAGGTTTTTTTTTCAACGGAACTTTCGACAAGCAATTCGGGATGCTCAAAACGATTTCCCAAAATTTTTAGTTGCCTGTCGCGAATATCGTAAAGGTACAAAGTAACGCCGTTTTTGCCGTAGCGAACAACAAAGCAACCGTTATGAAATTCCACAAGCCCTATTTGTCCGTCTTGCAACGCCAAAATGTCGTCTTCGTAAATTTCCTTGCCGTCAATGTCCAGAAGTCCGGTAAATTGTCCTATTGTTTCAGATTCGACGCGATAGCCCTCATAGCCGTTTTCATAAACGAAAATATGTGCCTGCGGTCCCGGGTCGCCATACGTACCGCGCTTCAAATAAAAACCGTAGATCCAAACCTTTTTCGTTTCGCCGCCGAAAATCTGAAATGTTTTCAAACCGCGATATTTTATTTCCCGCTCAGCCATAACAACCACCTTCTATCTTTTTGCGGTAGAATTAACTGCAACAATATGATTTAAACAAACGCAACCTTATGCATCCTTTGTCGAATGCCAAAACCCCTTTGTTGAAATCTCTTACAAAAATAACTTATATATTAATTTTCCGACCATTTTACAACAACTCTTTTACATTTTCAAGCCCTCTATCTAATCCCTAAAGTATACAACTTGTCTGTAAAACTTTTTTCACACCTAAAAATATTGCGTTAAATTTGCTTACGGCGTATAATCTGCGCGAAGATTAAAATTAAATTAAAATCGGTATGGAGGAACGATTTATGATAATTTTGGCGTCGGGCTCGCCGCGTCGTGAAGAATTGTTTAAAAAAATCTGCGCGGAATTTTTAATCGAACCTTGCTCCGCGCAGGAGGTTACAAGTTCAGACACTCCCGCAGATTTAGCCGTAACAAATGCGAAGTTGAAAGCTGAAACCGTCGCAAAAAAATTTCCGCGTGACGTTGTAATCGGTGCTGACACGATTGTAGTTTTGGACGGAAAAATTTTCGGTAAACCTGCGGACGGTTGCGGCGCCTTTGCAATGCTCAAAGAACTTTCCGGCAAGCGGCACGAAGTTATAACCGGTCTTGCTATCGTCACGAACGGCAAAACTTTCACGGCTACCGAAACTACGGAAGTTTTTTTCGGCGAAATGTCCGACGAAGATATTGCAAACTACGTGGCTACCGGTGAACCGCTTGACAAATCCGGCTCCTATGCGTTGCAAGGCGGCACCGCGCAGTTTATTGAAAAAATTCACGGCGATTGGTCGAACGTCGTAGGTCTGCCGCTTTATCGCCTTCGCCTTCTTGCCAAAAGTGCCGGCGTGAAGTTTAATTAAGAATTAAGAATGTAGAAGATAGATTGTAGAGAGTAGACTAAAAACTAAAAGCTAACAAAGGAGAGATTTATTTTGACACTTACAAAAGACATGAGCATTATGGAAGTAGTACAAAGCTATCCCGACACCGTACCGGTTTTTCTGTACGCGGGAATGGGCTGTTTCGGCTGTATGGCGGCGCAGTTTGAAACGATTGAACAGGGCGCGGCGGCGCACGGCATTGACATTGATTCGCTTATGGACGCTTTAAACGAAATTGTCAATGCGTCCGACAATCCCGAAGAGATTTTAGCCGCAAAATAATTTTCAGCGGGGATTTTCAGCCGGCGTTTAACTATCGGCATTTTAACGGGAAGGTGGTATTGTCGCGTTGTAAAGTGGAATTTATTTTGAAAGGTCGTGATTAAATGTTCATTGACGGATTTAAATTTAATTTGACTAAGTTAAAAGTCGCGATAGTATTTTTAATCGGCGCACTTTTAATGTCATTGGCACCAACGGTAAACGCCGCCTCTCAACAGTACAAGTTGCAGGAAATGGTTATTCTCAGTCGACACAATATCAGATCTCCGCTTTCCGGCAACGGTTCGGCACTTGCTGAAATCACGCCAAATAAATGGTTTGCATGGACAAGCGGACCCAGTGAACTTTCTCTGCGCGGCGGCGAACTTGAAACGCTTATGGGACAATATTTCAGGCAGTGGCTTATTAAAGAAGGATTGATGCCGGAAAACTATATCCCTGCCGAAGGTGAATTTAGATTTTATGCCAACTCCATGCAACGGACTATTGCAACCGCGCAGTACTTTTCAAGCGGTATGTTGCCCGTCGCAAATGTACGCATTGAACATAAATTTGCACCGAGTAAAATGGATCCCGTCTTCAATCCGCAGTTGACCTTTGTCAGTGACGCTTTTCGCGCAGAAGCTTTAAAGCAGATTGGGCAAATGGGCGGAACTCGTGGTCTGCAGGGTATAAATAACACTCTGCAAAGAGAGTACGCATTGCTTGAAAAAGTTCTCAACATGAAAAAATCCGACTACGCCAAGAAAAACGGCGTCGACAAATTTCAGATGAACGACCTTGAAATAATTCTTGAAGTCAACAAGGAACCTGCCATGCGCGGTTCATTGAAATTGGCTAACCAAGCAAGTGACGCGTTTATCCTTCAATATTACGAAGAATCCGACCAGGTAAAGGCGGCTTTCGGCAACAAACTTAGCAAAAGTCAATGGGAACAAATTGCGCGCGTTAAAGACGTTTACGGCGATGTCCTTTTCACCGCGCCGATTGTTGCCGTCAATGTAGCGCACCCGCTCTTACAGGTTATAAGTGATGAACTTGCACTGCCCGACAGAAAATTTACCTTCCTCTGCGGTCACGATTCAAATATCGCAAGCGTACTTGCCGCGCTTGAAGTCGAAGATTATTCATTACCAAATACCATTGAGAAAAAGACGCCGATAGGTTCAAAGCTTGTCATTCAAAAATTTATCGGCAAAGACGGCGTGCAGTACGCTGATTTAAGTTTGGTGTATCAGACGACGGATCAACTGCGTAACCGCACGATGTTGACGTTGAACACTCCGCCCATGATTTTCCCGTTAAAACTCAAAGGGATTACTGCCAATGCCGACGGAATGTATTTGTTAAGCGATTTGCAAAAACGTTTTCATAAAGCCATTTCAGCTTATGACGCATTGCCGGAAGACAGAGTAAGTCAAGCGGCGTAATTAATAAAGTCAGCTAAAAAAATTAATCTCCCATGAGTTTTCACGGGAGATTTTCTTGCGTTAAAATTTATTTGGACGGCACAATTTATTTTGGCTTGACATACTCCCCACGCATAAAGGCGGGGGGGGAGTATGTCAAGAATTGCCGCCCTGAAGTTGGAGTTCTAGGCGGCTACTTTTGTGCAAAGCACCAAGATCGCACCGGCGATAACGACCGCACGGATAATGATGACCTTCCGGCGCATAGGCACACCCCCTTTCCGGGGGCATAAACTAGACCGTCTGCCGTTTACGGCACCATCATTCTTATAGTAGAAAAAATAATTTTGGCAAGACATAACGTAAAAAGCTCCCGTCAAATAGGCGAGAGCTCTTTTAGTGTCCGAAAAAATTTATATCAGTTTTGTTGAAGTACGCCGTAATCGTAAAAGTATCCGTCGGCAATAATGTCACGAGACAAATTGGTTTTACGCTTTTCAACGGCGTCAAGGAACAACTTATGCGCAGTTTCCAATTCGTTTAACTTGCCCATTTTGGACATACTCTTAATGGTACGAACTCTAATTTCACTGGTAAGGTTGCGAATAAGATCTGCGATTTTGAAAAACAGAGGATTATGCGCCGCCTCATTCAAAGCGTTATGAAAGTTATTGTCGGCGTCAAAAATTTTTGTAACGTCGCCTTCTTCCAACGCCGATTGTAATTCGTTAAAAGCTTTATTAAGAGCTACCTTGTCGGAATCATCAGCCTTAACGACTGCCAAACGAAGAATCCCCCAGTCCATCCATTCGCGCAACTCTTTCAAGCAATCCAAAGAGTTAGATTGATCCAAAATGATACCGTAAAGCAAAGGGTCAAGCATTTTGTCAGAAAAGCCGGTAGTAACGAAAGTACCTTCGGGACGGCGAATTTCAAGTACGCCGAATGCCGCAAGAATTTTAATCGCCTCTCTGATTGAATTTCGTCCTACGCCAAAACTGTTGGCAAGTTCAACTTCGGTAGGTATTCTGTCACCGAGCTTTAACTCTTTATCTATCATTGCCTTAGTCAAGCGGTTTATGACACGTTGCACGACTGATTTATTGTCTATTGGTCTGAGAAAATCTTTTGTTTCATCCATAGATGTCACCTTAACATTTAAAATTTCTTTATCATTATACCAATGTGTTACTTGTTTGGTCAATATCTTAAAGAAATAAAAAAACCCGCGCGAATTTGCAGGTAACAGTTTTTTTGAATTAAGAATGTAGAATTAAGAATTATGTTTCCAACTAAAAGCTACCGGCTACTAGCTATTCACTACATTCACGGGATTAGCCGCCAAAAAACTTTTAATGTTGTCAACGGCAATATTCATAAGCCTTGCACGAGATTCTTTAGGCGCCCATGAAATATGCGGCGTGATAATACAATTTTTCGCACCAAGCAGGGGATTATCGCCTTTAATAGGTTCGGTCGACACAACGTCCAATCCCGCCGCAAAAACCTTGCCGCTGTCAAGAGCTTCGCGCAGGTCTTTTTCAACAATCAAACCGCCGCGACTGTTATTCAAAATTATAACGCCGTCTTTCATCTTGGCGATATTTTCTTTGCAAATAATACCCTGCGTCGAAGGAAACAGCGGACAATGCAACGCGATAACGTCAGCCGCCTTAAAAAGTTCGTCCAATGAAACAATTTCGCAGATTGTATCTTTACTGCCAATTTCGCGCATTGCGTCAAAGGCAATGACTTGCATACCGAGTGCATTCGCCAACTTGCCGGTAGTCTGCCCGATCCTGCCGTAGCCGATAATGCCCATAG
>CAMJNB010000103.1 GCA_946407175.1 uncultured Selenomonadales bacterium
TTTTTACACCTCTACGCTATTTTACCATTTTTTATATTATTCAACACGCCCTAGTCCTTCGGCGCATTTTTCATCCAAACCTGCGAATTTTTATCGGCAGTGGGTTTATTCTGCGCCATGACGCCGGACAATTTATGCGGCACGTAAAATTCTTCCAAGTAGTTTATATCTTCCGCCGAAAGTTTCACGTCCAAAGATTTTACAGCGCCGTCGATATGGTGAAATTTCGTAGCTCCCGCTATCGGTGAATCGACTTTAGTCACAAGCCACGCCAAAGAAATTTCTGTCATGGTGACGCCGTATTTTTCGGACAGTTCAACCACGCGGCTTATAATTTTTGAATCCTGATCCGCCGTCGAATCGTATTTAAATTTTGCGTAAGAATCCTCTTCCATACGCTTTGAAGTTTCGCCGGGTTTTTTTGAAAGTCTGCCGCTTGCCAATGCACTGTACGGCGTCAAGGCTATATTTTCTTCCGCGCAGAAGGGTAACATTTCGCGTTCGTCCTCACGATAAATTAAATTGTAGTGATTCTGCACGGAAATAAATTTTGCAAAGCCCTCACGTTCGGCGATAAAATTAGCCTTAGCAAGTTGCCACGCATAACAATTCGCAATGCCGATATAGCGAACCTTGCCGGCTTTAACCGCGTTGTTCAAACCGTCAAGCACGTCATAAATCGGCGTTTGGTAATCCCACATGTGGTAAATGTACAAGTCCACGTAATCCATACCGAGATGCGTTAAACTTTTGTCTAGCATTGCGGCAATGTGCTGTTGACCGGTTACGCCGTCGGCAATTTCTTTTTCAGAGCGCGGCAAAAATTTCGTCGCTATAACAACTTCATCACGCTTAGAAAAATCTTTAATGGCGCGTCCGAGATATTCTTCACTCGTACCGTTTTGGTAGGCAATAGCCGTGTCAAAAAAATTTATGCCGAGTTCAAGTGCGTGCTTGATAATTTCGCGGGACTTTGTTTCGTCAACCGTCCAACTGTGTTGCCCCGTCGCCGCGTTGCCGAATCCCATACAGCCTAAACAAATTCGTGAAACATTTAAATCTGAATTGCCGAGCTTTTTGTACTGCATTTAATCACCTTCCAAAATTTTCACTGACATTTTGTCAACGCCGAAATTATAAATTTCCTACGTTACCTTGTCAATAAAATTTACAGACAATTTGAGAGTGAAAAAATTACAAATTTCTGATAAAATGTCGGCAGTAAAAGGAGTGAAAAATTTTGTCCGTCGCAAAAATGAAATTGGTAAAAAAATTGACGCAGAAAAAATATCGCGAAGAGTTCGGCTTATTCGTCGCGGAAGGGTTACGGCTCTGCGAATCGGCTTTAACCTGCGCGGAAATAGAGTTCGGCTTTTACTGCGAAAACTTTTTAAAATCTGCGCGCGCAGAAGAATTAGTCACGCGGCTTGAAAAAATTACGCGGCTTGAAAAAATTTCCGATACAGATTTTGCAAAAATCAGTGACACGGAGACGCCGCAGGGAATTTTGCTGGCAGTGCGGCAAAAACTTTCGACGCCTGAACAAGTTGCAGAAAAATCTTTGCTGGTAGTTTTGGACGGCGTGAAAGATCCCGGCAACGTCGGAACAATTTTGCGTACGGCGGAGGCGTTTGGTTGCGGAATGATTCTGCTTGACGGCGCGGCTGATATTTTCAACTCAAAAGTCGTGCGTGCGTCAATGGGCGCGATTTTCACCGTGACTGCCGCTAAAATGTCGGCTGAAAATTTTTTGGCGCTTATGAAAAAATTTAATTTCGACGTAACCGCCGCCGTGTTGGACGATAGCGCAGAAAAATATTTTTGCCGTGACTTCACTAAAAAAAGCGCCGTAGTCTTCGGCAGTGAGGCGGAAGGCGTGAGCGCAGAAATTTTTAATGCGGCTGAAAAAATTTTTATCCCGATGTGCGGCGCGGCAGAAAGTTTGAATGTTGCCACTGCGGCAGGGATTATTATTTCGGAAGCCGTGCGGCAGAAATTAGCTGGTAGCTTATAGCTGGTAGCGGGTTAGATTGGAGGATTTTACGTGAAAAAAAATAAATTATTGCCGTTGTTGCTATCGCTTGCAGTTTGTACTTTTAACGGCGCGGCTTATGCAGAATCTCAACCGGCTGAAAATGTTTCGGCAGAATCTCAACCAAGTGAAAATGTTTCTGCCGATGACGCCAATAAATATGAAATGCATATGGGCGAAATTGACAAAGACTTATACGAATTGCAGTTGGAATATCTTTCAAGCAGTCCGTTCACTGCGCGTCGCGATATGCGAAATTACAACGTCCACATTTTTAAAAAGGGTAAGCAGGTTCACGCGCTGTCAATGTACTACGGCTTAACCTTCACGCGAGCCACCGGCTACAACATACCGCGCGGCATTGCCTATGACAGTAACGGCGTCGGCGCAGGTCCCGCAATGATGATGCGTTGGGAAAAAAGGCTAAGCGGCAAACTTCACGGCTCAATAGATTTTACCGGCAGTCTTATGTTTTACAACAAGGCGCACCCCTACGACGGCAGAGCGTACGGCTTTTTGTGGCGATTGGGACCGCGTTTGATTTGGAAGTACGATGAGAATAATTCTTTCAGCGTCGGTTACAGTATCAGCCACTTTTCAAACGGTATGCGCAAACATAATCCCGGTTACAATATTGCCGGCGTTTCAATCGGCTTGAGTCACGAATTTTAATTTTACGCAGATCATATTTAAAGCAAAAATCCCGTCACATACAGCGGCGGGATTTTTTTATTGCATAAACCGTAAACGGTAAATAGAGAGCGAGTCAAAATTGCAACCGCCTTTACCGGTTACAAGCTACAAGCTAATCTCGGTAAGGAGTCCTACGCAAGACGGCAGAAAGAAACAAATATCAGGCAAAGGCCGCTTGGTTTCAAAACCGCAAGCGGTAAGGAGTCCTACGCAGGTCGTCTGGGAGAAACCGAAGAGCGAACCGGGACTGACGTTTCAAAACCGCAAGCGGTAAGGAGTCCTACGCAGGAGCGGGCTTTGTGAGCGTACGCCGATCGTTGCTATTCAAACCATTTTTGGAAAATGATCCAAAAATCGTCCAAAGTCCGCAGTCTCGAAAAGATTTTAATCAGAAAACTTTCATAAATGCCCTTGAACTTCGCATCACTCATACACTTTTAAGTTTTGGAAATTGTTTTGGCAAAAATAAGGTTTTATCTACCCTCAAAATCATTTTCCAACGAAAGAATGAGATTAAATTCATCAACTGCGCAATTTATATCATACTTTTCAAAAATTTGCAAGAAAAATTTTTCTCAACGATTTTGGCAAGTCTGTCGTAATTTTGTTGCTTTTCTGCGCGAAGGTTACGGCAGTTTGCAAGCGGCGGAAGATTTTTTTTAGAACGCAGAGCGTTTAAAATTTGGCGTCTGAAAATATCGTTGTCAAAAATCCCGTGAACGTACGTACCCAAAACATTTTCGCGCACCATAATTTTTTGAGTGAGGTTCGACGTAATGCCGGAGTGTATTTCGTAGCCTTCAAGATTTTCCGCGCAGATTCGTGAGCCGATAAATTCAAAGTCAACTTTATCAATGATAACCTGCCGCGTAAATTTTTCCGTGCTGAAAGTAGTTTCAATCGGCAAAAGTTTCAAGCCGTCAAGTTCGGTGTAGGTGGATTCGGTTTTATGCGGGTCAAAAATTTTTTCGCCGAGCATTTGAAAGCCGCCGCAAATACCGATTATCGGCGTGCCGCTTGCCGCTTTACTTAAAATCTTTTCGGCAAAATTATTTTCGCGCAGGTACATTAAATCTTCGGACGTGTTTTTACTGCCGGGCAAAATTATCACGTCCGCGCCGTCCAATTCGTCCGCCGTCTTAGCGTAAAAAAGATTTACGTCCGATTCACCCGCCAAGCTGTCAAAGTCCGTGAAGTTGGACAGCTTACCGAGCCGAATCACGGCAATATTAATTTCGCCGCCGTTAGAAATTTTATCGTCAAGCGACACGGAGTCTTCGTCGTCAATGCCGAGCTTTTCAATGTACGGCAAAATTCCAAGCACTGGTTTACCGGTTTTCTTTTGCAAAAAATCAACTGCGGGAGTAAATAAGCTTACGTCGCCGCGAAATTTATTTATGACAATGCCTTTAACCAATTCGCGCTCATCTTCGTCTAAAAGTTCAAGCGTGCCGACGATAGACGCCAACGCGCCGCCCCTGTCGATATCGGCAACCAAAATTACCGGCGCATTTAAATATTTCGCCACGCGCATATTTACAATGTCGTTGGCTTTAAGGTTGACTTCAGCAGGAGAGCCGGCGCCTTCTACTACGATTAAATCAAATTCCGCGTCAAGCTTTTTCAGCGCAGCTTTAACCGCGTCGAACGCCTTAAGCGAGTAGCCTTGATGATATTGCGCCGCCGACATTACGCCGACGGGTTTGCCGTTTATAATGACTTGTGAAGTTGCATTGCCGGTGGGTTTTAAAAGTACGGGATTCATTTCAACTTTCGGTGCAAGACAAGCCGCCTCTGCCTGTGCAACCTGCGCGCGCCCCATTTCCAATCCTTCCGCCGTGACGAATGAATTTAGCGCCATATTCTGCGCCTTGAAAGGCGTGACACGTAAACCTGCGCGAAAAAAAATTCGGCAAAGCGCCGTGACCAAAATACTTTTACCTACGTGCGATGCCGTGCCTTGTACCATTATTGATTTTGCCATGAAAATTTCTCCTACCTACAAAAAGCTACAAAAGATTTTTAAGCCGCGTTACAATTTCAGCCGCCGCGTTTACCTTCGACAAACTTTTTGCATTTACCTTCATTGCGTCGAGAGTGGATTTATCAGCCAAAAATTTTTTCACAATTTCCGAGATTTTAGAGTTACCTTCGGAAATTGCCGCGCCGTGACTTTCAGCGTAGAGTGCGTTTTGTGATTCGGGACCGGGTATCGGCGCGTGTAAAATCATCGGCAAACCTGCGGCAAATGCCTCTGTCATTGTAAGTGCGCCGGGCTTAGTTATCAATAAATCTGCCGCCGACATAAGTTCGCCGACATTTTCAACGTATCCGAAAAGTTTTACTTCGTGCCGAAAATTTTTTTGCAGGGATTTCAGCCGCGCCAAAAGTTTTTGATTTTGTCCCGCGACGACTAAAATGTTAAGCGGCATTTCGACGTTGTTCAAGTCCTGCAGTGTTTCTTCGATTGAGCCGAGACCCAAGCCGCCGCCCATGATTAAAATTGTAGGCGTTACGTTTGGCGTTACACTAAGCGCGGTAAATTCCGTGTCAATCGGTATGCCGGTGGCGTAAATTTCTTGGTTGGGGCGTGACTGCGCGGCAAGTTCGTCTTTCATTTCTTGCGTTGCGACGAAGTAGATATCAACTTCACTGAAAATCCAAATTTCGTGCAGGGAATAATCCGTCAGCACCGCCGCCAATAAAAATTTCCGCGCAGATTTTGCGTGCAAAAATTTCCAAAGTGCCGCTGCCGATTCGGGAAACGGGTGCGTGCAAAGTACTATGTCGGGATTAAATTTTTTCAGCAGGCGTTTGAAAGGGAAGTACATAAGCGACGATGTTAAAAGGCGCGTCAACGTGCCGATTTTTTTTGCACCGGTAAATTTGTAAATTCTGTCGTACAAGTCCGGTATGAATTTCAGCGCGGCAAGGTAGAGTTTTTTTGTAAAAAAATTAGCGGTAGAAATTTCACGCGCCATGAAGTCTACAATTTCAACTTCGTTTTCAGAATATGGCGCAGAAATTTTTTCCTGCCGTTTAAATATTTTTCCTAACGATTCCGCCGCCTTCGTGTGACCTGCACCGATTGACGCCGATAATATTAAAATCTTCAACTCTGTACCGTTTTTTTGTAATTATTTATTTCAATCCACGCCGGCATTT
>CAMJNB010000104.1 GCA_946407175.1 uncultured Selenomonadales bacterium
CGACGAGTGCATTACCGATGAAACGATTTATTCCTACGATGAGGACGGCAACGCCGAAAAAAATTTGCGCAGTGTTGCCGAAATGGCGGAGCGTATTCAAAATTATGCAAGCGGCAAAGACATTCGCCTTTACGCTGATTTAACCGGCGGTATGCGTCACATTAACATGATGATGCTTGACGTTATCAGACTGCTTGAATACAGCGGCGTCAAGATTGAAAAGCTTTTATATTCAAACCTTACAACTAAGCGCGTCGAGGAGCTTAACGACATTTACGATCTGTTTCAGCTTATTTCCGGCGTCGAAGAATTTGTAAATTTCGGCAGTGTCGAGGCGCTTAATAAATACTACAATGCCAATGCCGACAAGTTTAAAAAGTCCGCCGCGCTGCAAAAACTTACCGACGCAATGAATAATTTTGCAAAGTCAATTCAGCTTTGTCGTTACGGCGATTTTAAAAAGGCGATTGAAAAACTTCATGATGCGATTAACGATTTTGAAGCTGATTCGCAAAACATTCACGATATTTTTATGGCGCGTCTTATCGATAAAATCCGTGAAAAATATGACTTGCTCATTGCAACGCGCGGTGAAGACGATTTAAAAATTATTCGCTGGTGCATTAAACATGGCTACTTGCAACAGGCATTGACGCTTTACACGGAGCGCGTGCCGGAATATCTCGGTAAGCAAAAATTGATAGAGCAAACGGACGAAGAAAGGGAAAAATTAGAAACAAAATTAAAAAGCGATAAAAGAAACAGCTATTTTTTCCTGCTTGTAGAATATCTTAATAAGAAGGATAAAAAAGATGCAAAGAGTGTTGAACTTAACGATTTTGTTGCAAGCATAAGCAGTGCAGTTGAAGAGTTCAATTTAAAAAAATATTTTTCGTTACTCAAACGTACTGACAAATACATTGAAAAAAATATTTTTATATATCCTAAATGGAACGAAGAATATACCCTGTGGCAAGAACATTTAGCAAGTCTAGTAAATGCATTGTTGGAAGAATTCGGCATAAAAGTCCAAAACGAAGCGGAAATCCGTCTGCAACTTGAAACATTAGATAAGGTTTACAAAAATCCTCAATTGCTTATGGATTTATCGGCGGCAGAACTTTCGCCTATTAACAACATTATTGAATCTATAAAAAATGACCTGAAAAATCAATCCGACGCACTTCAACGCCGCTTTGTGATTCTTGACTTCTTTCAAAAAACAAGCGTCGATAATTTAAGAGAAATTTTACCTGTATTCAAAGTTGATACACGTATACCGCGTTTACATTTTATGGTACGTGAGAAAGTTATTTTGCTGAACATTCCCGAAGAAGAAAAATTTTTCGACATTATGAAAAATTATTTTCGCTTAAAAGATGAGAGAAATAACAGCAATCATGCTAATGCAGTTGCCGACTTTGATACTGCCGACGCGCTGGCAAGTTTTATGAATAACGGGCTTGACGAAATTGAAGACGTTGCAAAAAATATGCTGAGACGTTGAAAAAAATTTGAGGTAGCATATGAACAAAGTTTTTGTGAATCATACGAATCACCCTTCGGCAAAGTGGAGCGATGAACAAAAAAACGCGGCTGAAACTTTCGGCAAGATTGTTGACGTGCCATTTCCCGAAGTGCCGCCGGATATCGACAGCGCCGCAGTTCACGAACTTGTTTTGAATAAGTTGCAGGACATTTTGAAATTGAATCCTGCCGCCGTACTTTGTCAAGGCGAATTTAATTACACGGTTGCAATGGCGGAAGAGCTGAAAAAGCGCGGCATTCCGGTAATGGCGGCGACGAGTGAGCGCGTTGTTTCGGAAGTCACGGAGGCGGACGGCAGTACAAAGCGCGTTTCCGTGTTTAACTTTGTACGTTTCAGAGAGTACTAATGAATTAAGAATTAAGAATTAAGAATTAAAAGCTAACGGCTAAAAGCTACCAGCTAAAAACTAGATGGAGGAATAAATTTGAGCGAAAAAAATATTTCTAAGGTTTACGAGCCGCAGAATTTTGAAAAAGAAATTTATGCAAAATGGGAAGCAGATAAAAATTTTCATACTACCGCTGACAGAGAAGGCGAAGTTTACAGTATCGTCATACCGCCGCCTAATGTCACGGGGCAACTTCATATGGGTCACGCGCTTGATGAGACGTTGCAGGATATTTTGATTCGTTATCACCGTATGCGTGGCTTTAATACGCTGTGGATGCCGGGTTGCGACCACGCCGGTATTGCCACTCAAGCTAAGGTTGAAGAATCTCTTCGCGCAGAAGGCACTAACCGCTACGAATTGGGACGCGAAAAATTTTTGGAGCGCGTTTGGCAGTGGAAGGAAAAGTACGGCAGTAGAATCATGTACCAACTTCGTACACTCGGCGCAAGTTGCGATTGGGACCGCGAAAGGTTCACAATGGACGCAGGTTGCTCCGCCGCCGTTAAAAAGGTTTTCATTACGCTGTACAACGAAGGCTTGATTTATCGCGGCAACAGAATCACGAATTGGTGTCCGAATTGCAACACGGCGCTTTCAGATATCGAAGTCGACCACGTCACGGAGCAGGGTCACCTTTGGCATTTGCGTTACAAGTTCAAAGACAGCGATGAATACATTGAAATTGCCACGACACGACCTGAAACAATGCTTGGCGATACAGGCGTTGCCGTTCACCCCGATGACGAGCGGTATAAAAAATTTATCGGACGCACTTTGATTCTGCCGGTAGTCAACCGCGAAATTCCGCTTTTCGCCGATGAATACGTTGACAAGGAATTTGGTACCGGCGCGGTTAAAGTTACGCCTGCGCACGACCCTAACGATTTTGAAATGGGTTTACGTCACAACCTGCCGCAGATTAAAGTTATCAACAACAACGGCACTATGGCGGAAGGTTTGGGAAAATATTCGGGACTCGACCGCTACGAATGCAGAAAAATTTTGGTTGAAGATTTAAAGGCGGCTGGCGTATTGGTGTCGACGGAAGAACACGAACACGCCGTCGGTCATTGTTCGCGTTGCAGTACGACTGTTGAACCGCTTGTCAGCGATCAGTGGTTTGTGAAAATGGAGACGCTGGCTAAACCTGCGATTGACGCCGTTAAGACCGGCAAGCTGAAATTTGTACCGGAACGCTTTACAAAAATTTATATTAACTGGCTTGAAAATATTCGTGACTGGTGCATAAGCCGCCAGCTTTGGTGGGGTCACAGAATCCCGGCTTGGTACTGCGACGACTGCGGCGAAATGACGGTTGCCGAAAATGTTACCGAGTGTCCGCACTGTCACGGTAAAAATTTGCGGCAGGACGAAGACGTTTTGGATACTTGGTTCAGTTCAGCGTTATGGCCTTTCTCAACTTTAGGCTATCCTGAAGATACGCCGGAGCTTAAAAAATTTTATCCTACCTCGACGCTTGTCACCGGCTACGACATAATTTTCTTTTGGGTATCGCGTATGGTTATGATGGGGCTGAAATTTCAAGGCGACGTACCTTTCAAAACTGTTTTCATTCACGGACTTGTGCGCGACGAATTTAATAGGAAAATGTCAAAGTCACTGGGCAACGGCATTGATCCGGTTGAGGTTATCGACAAGTACGGCGCTGACTCACTGCGCTTTATGTTAGTCACCGGCAACACGCCCGGCAACGATTTGAGATTTTCTTGGCAACGTGTTGAATCTGCGCGGAATTTTGCAAATAAAATTTGGAATGCGTCCCGCTTTTTGCTGATGAATCTTGAAAACTTCGACGCCGCATTTAAACCTGCCGACGAAGATTTAACGCTTGCCGATAAGTGGATTATCTCCCGCCTTAATCGTACGGCTAAGCTTGTGACTGAAAATCTTGACAAGTTTGAACTGGGCGAATCTGCGCGGCTTATGTATGAATTTATTTGGTCTGAATTTTGCGATTGGTACATTGAAATGACTAAGGCGCGGCTGTACGGCGACGACACTAAATCTAAATCAACCGCGCTGTACGTGCTGAATTACGTGCTGGAAAAATCTCTGCGCCTGCTCCACCCCTTTATGCCTTTCCTCACCGAAGTCATTCGCCAAAAACTTCCCAACGTCGAAGGCTCCATAATGCTGGCTGAATGGTTTGAAGGCGGCGCGATTGATGAAGTTGCCGAAAGTGAAATGAATTTAATCGTTGACACGGTTAAGGTCATTCGCAACTTGAAAAATGAAGTCGGCGTGGAAGTGCGCAAAAAGTCCGAAGTCATTTTAAAACCTGCAAACTCTGACGCGGAAAAAGTTTTAAAGTCCAACGTCAATTACATTACCGAACTTGCCGCCGCCGAGCCCGTCACCTTCGCCGCAGAAAAGCCGCAACACGCATTGGCAGGCGTCATTGAAGGCGTTGAGATTTTCCTGCCGCTGAAAGGTTTAATCGACACTGAAAAGGAAATTGCCCGCCTTACAAAGGAGCTTGAAAAATTGCGTAAAGGTATCGCCATGACTGAAGGCAAGCTTAACAATGAAAAGTTTTTGGCAAAAGCGCCGACTGACGTCGTACAAAGTGAACGCGAAAAATTAGCCGCCGCGCAGGAAAAAATTTCGTCCGTCGAATCCCGCATTGAACAGCTTAAAAGTTTGTAAACTAAATCAGCTTTACCGGCTTTATAATCTATATAATCTCAACAAAAATGCTACAGTTATCAAATTGGTAACGTAGCTTTTTTAATGCGTAATGGAATTTAGAATTTAGAATTAAAGTCTAATCCCTAGCCCCTAATATGTATACCTAAATACAATAGCTGAAATGTTTACATAATATTTTTGTTATGGTAAAATCCCGCCGTCAGCTGATAAAAATTTTTAAAAAGAAGTGATGAACTATGAACAGCGGCGACACGGCTTGGGTATTGGTAAGCGCGGCATTGGTGTTTTTGATGACGCCGGCATTGGCGCTTTTCTACGGCGGAATGGTACGCAGTAAAAATGTTTTGGCGACAATGATGCAGTCAATGTTCATACTCGGCATGGTCAGCGTCGAATTTATATTAATCGGCTACACAATGATATTTGGTGCGGACGTAAACGGTTTTATAGGCGATTTATCGAAAGTCGGACTTAGCGGCGTCGGCTACAAAATTCTTGACGGCGGCACGATTCCGGAATTGGCGTTTGTAGCTTTTCAGTGTATGTTTGCGGCGTTGACACCTGCGCTTATAACCGGCGCATTTGCCGAACGTATGAAGTTTAAAGCCTTTGCACTGCTTATGTTGCTGTGGGCGATTTTAATTTACAATCCTATGGCGCATTGGGTATGGGGCGGCGGCTTTTTGGCAAAGCTCGGCGCATTGGATTTTGCGGGCGGACTTGTAATTCACATTTTAAGCGGCGTAAGCGGCTTAACAATTTGTCTGCTTTTAGGCAAGCGGCGCGGCTACGGCAAGTCGGCGATAGTTCCTCACAACATTCCGATGACAGTTTTAGGCGCGTCTTTACTCTGGGTTTGTTGGTTCGGTTTTAATGCCGGTTCGGCGCTCGGTGCTAATGAATTGGCGGCTAATGCATTTGTTGTGACGCAAATTGCGGCGGCGGCAGGCGTACTCGGTTGGGTTTTGCCGGAATGGAAACGCGGCGGCAAACCTACTCTTTTAGGCGCTGTATCCGGCGGTATTGCTGGGCTTGTGGCGATAACTCCTGCGGCGGGATACGTCACAATTCTGCCTTCGCTTGCAATAGGATTAATCGGCGGCGGTATTTGTTACTGCGCGGTTGCGATATTAAAAGAGCGGCTCGGCTATGATGATTCGCTTGACGCTTTCGGCATTCACGGCATAGGCGGAATGTGGGGCGCGGTTGCGACTGGACTTTGGGCTACTACTTCCGTCAAT
>CAMJNB010000105.1 GCA_946407175.1 uncultured Selenomonadales bacterium
GTGCGGCGTTGACGCTTGAAAATGTGCAGGTACGTGCCAAACTTATCGGATTGAATCATAACGTAGATTTTGAAAGTGATGGCAAACCTTCAGCGCATTTCATTTTGGATATGACCATTGCCGGTAACCAAATTGCGCTGATTGATACAAATTACAATCGCGCATCTGCAAGCGGTGTCGAATATTTTCAGCACAACCTTGAACTGCCGACGAATGAAAACGGCTGGGCAGAAAGCAACCTGCGTAAAAAAATCTGCGCCGATATTTTCAATGCGTTGCCGGAAGAATGGCAAAATATTATTTCGCCTTGCACGAAGTACACAGACAACACAGGCGGCGGCGTTGATGAATCAACTTTCGTAACCGCGACAACAGATAAAATTTTCTTACTGTCAGAGTATGAAGTTTTCGGAAAACAGGCTTATTCAAACACCGCCGAACAGAATTTTCAACAGCAGTACGACTACTTCAAAAACGGCAATTCGCGCGTACATACTTCTCAAAAAGATTTAAATTCGCCTTGTCATTGGTGGCTTAGAAGTCCGCAGAGTTCCAACTCAACAAGTTATTGCCGCGTAAATTCTGCCGGCGTATGCAACACATACAACGCGCGATATTCGCAAGGTGTCACACCTGCGTTTATGATTTCGTAGGAGAACAAAGAAATGATTCAAATAACTATCGGCAACAAAATTTACTACACGTCTACCGCGCCTAACTACATAAAGAAAAAACTTTCAAGCGGCGCGTGGATTAAGGCGAATAAAGAAGACGCGGAAGGCGTTGCGGTTGACAGTGAAGTTTACAGCCTGCCGAATAAACCGCAGATTGACAACAGACCTGTTGCAATTATCAAGGAGATTGACGGCGGCACCGTGATTTTTGAAATGTCGAAACAGACAAGTGAAAATGCATTGAAAGTGGTTGACATTCAAGAGGCACTGTGCGATTTAAGCGTACAGTTGGAGGCTTTGCAAAATGGCTAAAATATGGGTAGACAGACTGCTTGCAGGTACGCGGACATTTGAAGAAGTTCCCGCGTCTTTGAAAGCGGCAGTCACAAACATTTTAAACGCGCGATTCGATAACGGAGAAATATCCGAAGACGAATTGAATAGAGCATTAGGCACAGAAACTTTCTAGCGGCGTTAAGCCGTTTTTTTATTGGCAGGAGGGGCGCTTATGCTCGACTTTTTAAACTTTGACGGATTGCGGGCTTTTTATAACAAACTCAAGGAAAAGTTTTTGTATAAAAGCGATGCGGCCTCAACCTACGACAAAGGTAAAACGTAAGCTTTATTAAGAATATCGTCAACGGCATTTGCCCAAAGTTCAATTTGATGTTCAATCGCTTTATACGGCAACGCTTGCTCAATACAGGCGATAATCATCTCCGCAATACGAGTTTCGCTCCAAGAACAAATTCCGAGTTGTTGAACCGTTGCTTTATCGCGTCCGCCTACTGGTGGCAAGCTCGCCAATTTATTGCAAATTCTTGTATACTTCATCTGAAAAGCTACTTGCGGACGCGTGGTTCCCTGCACCTTTGCATATTCGTAAAATTTTTCCATAACGTCCGTGAAATTTTTGCGAACAAATTTACCGTCGGTGCGTGCCTTATTCCAATTAAATTTTTCGTGGTCAAAATAGAATTCTTCTAGCAAATCGAACACTTCCCAAGACTTGTCGGTATCAAGAATTTTCGCGTGACGTGCGGCACCGCGTTCAGTCCAAAAATACAACGTGCGAGTCATTAATGAAATTTGCAAGTGACTAATAGTCACACGCAATTTATTAATTTCTTCACCTTCTACTTTGAAATAATGTTTGCCTTCTGCAAAACGCTCTTTATGACGCTGAAAATTTTTTCTAATGTTGTCCACATCAGTCTGATAATATTCGGCGAGCTGTACCGTCGTCAAAACAGGCTCATTGGAATAAGCAACAGGCAGCGGCGCCTTAAATTTTTTCTTTCGAGACATAAAAATATCAGTCCTTTCGATTGACTTTCAACCGCCAGACTGATATAATTTGCATTACAGTTTGGCGGTGTTAAATGTTTTTTACACAATTAAATTATAACAGCTGAAAAATAAATTTGCAACAAGAATTTTCGCGAGATGCGAATTTTTTTGTTATGATAATTAAATATGCCGCGATTAATGCGGCTTTTTTATTGCCAAATTGACGCTTGCACGATACCGCGTTGCTCAAAAACGAGTAGACGATGACGCTTACGCCGCCAAAACTGATTTGCAAGGATATCTGCAAACTGTTCAAAAGACTGATAACGGCGCGAAATTTTTAGACGGCACCGGTAAAGTGGTCTGCGAATTTTCGTTTACAGGGGACACGGCGGCGGGTGTTGAGATTGCTACTGATGAAGAAGTCGACGAAATGCTCGACAAAATTTTAAATTAATTGGAGGAAAATAAAATGGCTTACGATTTAAATAAACTTGCAAAGTTGCAGGCAGTAAATGACCTTGCACAAAGAATTCAAACAAGATTAAACACGCTTGAAACGGCAGACGCACCTATTAAAAGTGTAACTGTTGACGGTAATACACTGAAGTTTTTCACAACTACCGATACGACGACTACACCTGCGTTTACGTTTGATTTGCCTGCAGAAATGTTCCTTGACAGCGTGTCGACGGGACTTGTACCCAACTTCACTTTCTCAGCGTCAACGTACGTAGGCGCAACTGATCCGAATTTGAACGGCAAGCCGGTTATGGTATTGGGCGTTAAGACGCGAAACAATGACGGCGTCACCGAAACACTTTCTTACAGCTTCCTTGATATGTCCGCTCTTGTAGACGTTTATGTAGCGTCCGATACGTCGATTGTTATCACCGACTACAAAGTTAAAGCCAACGGCTCCGCCGATTCCGACAATATGTTGGCGACTACCGCAAACGGCTTGAAAGTAGACGGTAGCGGAAAAGTTGATAAAGTTGTCGGCACTGTTGGCGATGTTGTAGCCTTCGCGGCAGACGGAGCTATTTCTGATACAGGCATTGCAAGCGCTGATGTACTTAAAAAAGTTGCGGGAGCTAACGCCAATAATGTGGCAGTATTTACTTCAGGCGGCGGAATTTCTGACACGGGCATTGCTATTGCTACAAATGCGGAAGTCCACGAAATGCTTGACAGTATTTTGGGCGCACAAAACTAAGACTACCTTATAATATCACTTCCTTTGGCGGGTATGGTTTATCTGTATCCGCCTTCTTTTTTAAGGAGAATTAACAATGGCTTACGATTTAAACAAAATTGCAAAATTAAAGGTGATAAACGATCTTGCCGAAAGGATACAGGCTAGATTAAACGCGCTTGAAACAGCTGACGCGCCTATTAAAAGTGTGGCAGTAGTCGGCAATGCACTGAACTTTTTCAATACTACCGACACTTCGACAGCGGCGGCTTTTACTATAAATCTGCCTTCTGAAATTTCACTTGACGCCGCAACTACTCACCTTATTTCTACTTTTACTTTTAATGCAGACCTTTATGTAGGTGCGACTAATCCTAATTTAAACGGCAAGCCCGTATTAGTGTTAGGTGTTAAGACAAAGAGTAATGACGGGCAAACTACGACACTTTCTTACAGCTTTATCGATGTTTCATCACTTGTCGACGTTTACACTGCGTCCGATACGTCGATTGTTATCACCGACAATAAAATTAAAGCTAACGTGTCCGCTGATTCTGATAATATGCTGGCTACAACTGCCAACGGCTTGAAAGTTGACCTTAGCAGTAAAGTTGACAAAGCGGCAAGCACGGCAGGTAACGTTGTAACTTTTGCTGATAACGGCGCTGTCTCTGACACAGGGCTTGTAAGTGCCGATGTGCTTACAAAAAAATCTACGGCTACTGAAAATAATTTTGTTGTATTCGACGTGAATGGAAATATTACTGATACCGGTGTCGCCGTTGCTACCGACGCTGAGGCTACTGAAATGCTTGACGCGATTTTCGGTTCTGCAAATGTTTCAGCAAGTTTTTCCAGCACGAGTGACTTTTTCTCGAACAATCCTACGCCTTTCCATAACTTCTTGCAAACTGCGAAAAATGCTGATGCTACGAGCAACAATGACGACGAGGCGCTTGCAATTTCTTTTGCCTTTATGGTTAATGAAAGCGAACTTGCCGCTATGATTGACCTTACGTACGGCGACATAAACACTCTTCTTGCCAATAACGCCGCCACTTTCCAAAACATTGTTACGTTAATAAACAACAAACTGAATGCCCTTGAAGAACCGGAAGAACAAGTAGAAATTACCGCGTCTTTCAATGCGCCTACTTTGACATTTACTCATAACTCTGCGCCGTTTGAAATATCTATTATCGGCGGTGTTGGTGCCACCGGCAACTACATTTTGAAATCGCTCTATGACAACACAAGTCAACAAAACGCATTTGATGTGGACGACACCGATTATACATTAACTCTTACTTCGGCATAGTACAGACTTAAAAATAATTCCTTAGGCGAGGGTAACGTTTTTTATCTTCGCCTTCTTTTTAGAGGTGATTGCATGAAAGTTACAACCCTTGAACAATTTGAAAACGGCATTGGACGTGTCGCAGACAAACTGAATCAGTATGCGTCCAAAACCGAACTTGCAGGCAAGCTTGATTCTGACGGCAAAGCTGAAACCGCGGGTACCGCTGATAATGCCATTTGTGACGGCGAAGGCAACATTATCACCAGCACTTACCTTAAAAAATCTGATAACGTCAGCGTCGATTTGTCAGACTACATAACTAAATCAGAGGCATCCAACACATACCTTGCCAAAACCGCCTTGAATATTATAAGCGCCGTACCCGTTCAGAGTGGCACTATAACTTATGACGGCACCGCCAAAACACCGACGTGGCTTAACTATGATACTTCAAAATTACAGATTAGCGGCGATTACCAAACCAAAACTAACGTCGGTACTTATCCCGTTGGCTTTAAACCTATCAGCCCTTACACCTGGTCTAACGGCACACAAGAATTAAAAAATGGCACTTGGGCTATCGGCAAGGCGGCGGGCAGTCTTAGCTTAAGCGCGGAATCAGGCTCAGTGAATATCGACGCTACTTCCACGTTTACTGTTAACCGTGCAGGTGACGGCGCCATTACCGTGACTTCGTCAAATTCAAATGTCGCGTCTGTTTCTGTCAGCGGCAACACTGTAACTATTACGGGCAAGGCGGCAGGCTCGGCTACAATAACCGTGAAAGTTGCCGAAGGTACTAACCATTTCGCACCAGCCAATAAAACATTCGCTGTCACCGTTACAAAAATTCCGCTGAATTTGTCGGCAAGCATTTCAAGCGCCGTCACTTACAACACGACAGGCACGATTAATATCAGCGGCAATTCAGGCGGCGGCGCGGTTACGGCAACTTCGGCTAATTCGAGTTGTGTCACTGTATCAAGCACGACTGCAAGCACGGTAACGGTAAAATGCACGAACTGCAGTGCGGCTACTACTCAAATTACGATTAACGTTGCCGAAACTACAAAATATACGTCCGGTACTACCACTTGCAATGTCACTACCGCTAAGGCGACACCGACACTTACTTTGTCTGCAGAATCCGTTGTGCTTACATCTGCCAACCCTTCCGCTACCGTAACCACAACGACTAACAGCACAGGCACATTATCGGCGACACCTAGTGATTCTTTCAGCTGTTCAACCGCCGTCAATGACAAAACCATTTCCATTCGTGCTTTGTCTCACGATACCTCCTTTGTTACTGTCACCGTTGCCGAAACCGATAACTTTTTGGCAATATCAAAAAATATTTCG
>CAMJNB010000106.1 GCA_946407175.1 uncultured Selenomonadales bacterium
GCAGAGCCTTAGGCGCTTCGGCAAAAATTCGCCGTTCAAGCGCGTCGTACTCTTCCTTGACGTGATTGTAAAGTTGAACTGCCGAACCGCTGACAATCGCCTTGAAAAGGTCGCGTTCCTCCAAATTTTCAAGTTCCGGTATTCGTTTCAAAATATACTTTTCTATATCAAAATCACTGTCAAATATCCCCATTCACTTTTCCTCCGACTTATTTTTGGACGTTTTATCATCGGTAGACTTTTTATCATCAGTTAAATTTTTATCATCTTTGGACGTTTTATCATCAGCAGACTTTTTATCATCAGCAGACTTTTTTTCGGCGGCAGAATCTTTTTTGCGCTGTTCTTCAAGTTTCTTTTGCTCTTTTTCGCGTTGCTTATCAAGTTTTTTCTGATTCTTCTCTTTGCGCTTATCAATCTTAGGTTGCTGTACCGACTTCAAATAGTCTGAGTAAAATTTACTTTTTTCCAAGTCTTTATCAACGCCGTTACCTTTCGCGTAGGCATCACTTAAAAGATTTAACGCAATCGGTTCGTCGCCGGCTTTTTTTAAAAATTCAATCGCCTTTTTGTAATCTTGCCGATAACCGCGCCCCGTGTAATAAGCCGCGCCGATAATGGCGAAAGACAGCGTATCAAATTCCGACGCGCCGAGCTCCGCCCAGCGTAAAGAGTCATCAAAATTTTGGTCGACGTACAAACCGATTTGCGAACGTGACGCCGCCAAACCGTAAAGACGCGGCAGTTTAACTTTTTTGTTAATGTATTCAAGCGGTATAAAATTTTTCACCAAATCTGCATTGGACTCCTCAACCTTCGCCTGCCATTGAGCCGCAGTGTCTTTATTTCTATGGACACGCTGTCCCGTCGCGTAAGCGTAGGACAAAATCATCTGCGCTTGAATGTCTCCGTTATTCGCCCATTGCTCCACTTTTAAAATATTCGTCTTGCGTGCGGCTTTTGCCAATTCCTTTTCGCGTTTCTTCTGCAGTTCAAATTCTTTATTGGCTTTCTTTTCAGCCTCTTTTTCTGCTTTAGTTTTGGCGTCTGCCGATAAAAAATTTGCCGTCAACATAAAAGTCAACAGCAATGCTAAAATTTTTTTCCACATTATTTTAAACCGTCAAAAAAGTTTTTAATCCAGTTATCACTTTCAAAGTTAAAAAATTTTTCCCTGCCGACGTAAAGCGTTTCATCTGCGCGGTAGACAGGCACAATGACAAAGCCCCAATCGGACGGCTCGGCGCGAATAAAAAATTTTACTTCGCCGTTTACAATCGTGTCCGTCTCATCTTGCGGAATATTGTCGCCGTAAATTTCTTCAATATCTTCCTGCCGCTTAGTCTCAAACTCATCAAGCATACATTCATAAATCAATTCCTGCCGCAGATTTTTATCCTTGTCTTTAAGGTAAACGGTCAGCGTTAAATCTTCGATATTGCGCGAAAGTACACCGCGATCTTTTTTAAGACCGTCATCAATCAACGCCACTTCCTCGCCTTTATGCGTGAAACCGGTCAAAATGTACGGCAGGTGCGGACGTTTATGCGTAATCTTGATATCGGCGTAACCGAATTTTTTATCGCGCAGATATTTTAAAGCGCCGTCAATGCAGGACATTTTCAATTCGTTTTTATCGGACGGCGAATCGGCTTTCGGCTTGGACTTAATCAGCTTGCCGGGTACAAACTCTTTCAGCGCGGTACGAAACAGTTCAATCTTACAAGACTGCCCGCTTAATTTAATCAAGCTGTAATTTTCAATCTCGCCGCTTTCATAAATAGGGTCAAGCAGTTGCCGAATGATATTGTAAATGTCGGGATTAAGTAACGGTTCAATTTCAAAAACGCTGAAAGAAATGTCAGGCAAATATTTACTGAATGTCAGCCCGTCGGAATTTCTTAGCGTCAACTTCCACTTGTCCAGCGGAATTTTAATTGTATCTTCGTCAAAATCTTCGTACTGGCGATTAAGCTCCCAATTTCTGTTCGGCTTATCGCGGTTTCCTTCGACAGCTAAAAGTACACGCAGAATGCCGTAGTTTTGGAAAAAATTCTGCTTGATATCTTCGGCAAGCATAAACAGAAAATAATAATTGGTGCGAACGCGGAAATAATCGTTGCGGTTGCGCGTCTCCCAATCCTTGTATCGCGTCGGCAAAATTTCTTCCGCCTGCATATAAGCTTGCTCAAAATCTTTGTAAACAGCCGAAACGCCATGCTCATCAATGTAGCGAAAAACTCCTAAATTAAAATTTTTCAGCAGAGTTTTCAGCGTGGGAATTGCAGACGCCTTCATAAAAGTTTGCTGATCGAAGGAATCTTTTTCGCCGTAAAAATCACGCCGCGCCTTGACAATGGGACTGCGATTTAAATATTGGTTGCAGAGCGTCTCGACAATTTTCAACTTCAACGCCTGCAAAATTCTGTACGTCAAGTTATTTCCGCCGAAATCCGTACTGCCGTTTTCATAGCCGGTTTCAATGTCAATCGAATAGGCAACACGGTTATCGTCTACAGAAAAGGTGCAAGAAGAAATATCCGTCGTGCCGCCGCCGCAGTCTATTACCAGCGCGCTGTATGGTTGGCGGTTGTTAATGGTTTTACTTTCGATAAACTCACTTATCGTGTTGTAAAGCACGGCAACGCTTTCATCAATCATTTCACTTTTTTCAACGGCGTATTCGGACAAAATCTCTTGAAACATACGCTGAAATTTGCCCTTCTGCTTGACGGGACCGGAAATGTGAACACTGCGAATGCGCCCCTTTATGTAATCTTCCAGCGAATGAATTATGTAAATAAAAAATTCGCGCAGGATTTTTTTTCGACTGACAAAGGCGCGGCGCCCAAAATTATCCGTAAGCTCCTCGTCCTTGTCGTAATCGGCAATCCAACGCTTTACGTCGTAAAAAATCGTGTAGCCTTCGTCCAAATACACCGACAAGTTTAAAGCGTCGTAGCCGAAAACGTACTTGGGATTTTCAGGGTCTTCAAGCGATTTAACGCCGATAATCGTAGGAATCATATTGACTGCGTTGCCGTCGTGGTCATAAAAAATCGCATGCGTAATTTTTTCGGCGTTGAATTTAGCAAGAGAGATTTTATTTGAAAAATCCAAAACTCCCGCCGTAGTGCTTGACGTGCCGAAATCTATCGCCACCGGCATTTTCAAAACGGAAGGCTCGCGGACTTGAAAGTTTAAAAGTTGCAGACAGTACGCCGGAATATTTTCTTGCACGAAAGAAATTTTGCCGTTGTAAAAGTTGAAAAACATCTCGGAGTAAGTACGCTCCAAAAGAATCAGAAAATAATTTTTAATCGTCGATTCGCGGCAAGGGAAGTCACGATTCTTTCTGAGGTAAAGATATTTTTCATCATTAACTTTTTCTTCGACGTTAAAGACGCAACACAAATTGCCCTTGTTGTCGATAATGAAAGCGTTCGTGCCGATAAGTTGCGGCGTGTAGTTAATGGTTATGTTGTCATAAAAATTTACCGCCAGCCCCTGCCAAACGATAATGTCGGCGTTGCATTGCAATTTATTCGGCTTGGCTTGAAAAGTTATGTTAGTGAAAGACTCTTCAAGCCGCGTGTAATCTTCGGGACGGTATTCATTTATCAGCAAGGCTTTTTCGGCGCCGCGATACCACAAAATCGTTTGAATCAAAAGTTCCTTGTCCAAACGGTTGGCAACGGCAGGAATAATTTTTTCGCGCCGCGCAATTTCCTGCAATTGATAAACCGTCATGCGTTTCAAGTCATGTTCATAATATTTTTTTTGTTCCATTGCTCCCCTCCTTAAAAAATTTTAATTCTTAATTCTGCATTCTTAATTTCATTACGCATTACGCATTAATTCTTAATTAAAAAACCCTACTTTACGGCGGAATCAATCATGGCGTCGGTGGCAATTTGTTCAAGCAAAATGTCCATATCGGCAACTTTAGACTTCATGCCAAGTTGCGTGTAAAGTTCCTTAGCCTTAGTAGCCGCCGCCTTAGCCTCTTCATAATTTTTCTCGGCATAGAAGTTACGCGCCTTTTGCTCGGTATCTTCAGCCTCAACTTTAGTGCCGCGTGACTCAAAACTTTTACTTCGTGCAAGGTTAAACTTAACTTGAATAGCCTTTACTTTATCCTTTTCAACCAACGCGCTGAATTTTTCAATAGCCATCATATAGTACATCTGCGCGGAGATATAGTCACCTGTATCAAAAAATTCATCGCCTTTAGATTCGGTGTCCATAGCGTCTTTGAACTGCGCTTTAAGCTGATCGTCGGAAGTTCTTTCTTCCAATTCTTTTTTCTCACGTGCTTGTGACACTTGTCCCAATGCCGCAGTGGTTTGAGCTAATTCAGCAGGATCTTTTGCTAAATTTCTTGCGTCAAGGTAAGCTTTTTGTGCGCCGTCAACATCACCTGCCGCCAATAAGTCTTGACCCTTTTTCATGGCGTCCATTAAATCAGTTTGCCTTTTTTGCTCCAACTGATCTGCCAAATCTTTCTTCTTCTTATCCAACTCTTGCTCGGCCTCTTTACGCTTTTGCGCCTTTTGTTCATAAACGCCGGCAATGGCATTCGTCGCCTTGTCGAAAGAGTCTCTGTCGTGAATCGTCATAGCCTGTTCACGGGCTTTATCGTACATTGCCTCTGCCTCGTCGTAATAGCCCTGTTTTAAAAGATATTCGCCCAAGCGCATTAATTGAGTAATATCAAGTTGGCTTTCAAGAAAAATTATTCGGCTCTGAACGTAATCACGAATAACTTTATCACCGGCGGAAGAATATTTTATCGCCTTCAAATAATATTCGTACGCTGAAACGTAATTGCCGCTGTCAAAAAAGGTATTGGCTTGAGTGAGCGCGTCCAATATCAGCAAATCGGAAGTGATACTTTCTTCCTCGTCTTTCATTTTTAATTCGCGTGACAACTCAACCGCCTTTTGAGCATTGTCCATTGCGCGCTTAAAATTTTCTTCCTTTATAAATGCATGCGTCCTGTCTACATAAGCGTGCATATCGTCAATTTTATTTTGACGAATCCTGTAGAAAATGTACCAAATAATTCCGATAATCAGAAGTATTACAAGAATGATAATCGCAATTTTTATGTAGCGCTGGCGCTTACGTTCACGGTCGGGGTCGCGATAAATTTTATTGACGAATATGGCAACGATCGTGTAGCTTTTTAAATCCTTCGGTTGGCGCGAAAGTAACACGTCCTCCAATAAGTCGACGGATTCTTTAGGGTCATCGGATGCGTCGGAAAAAATTTCGTCAATCTCCTGCGCGTCAACGTGTTCCCACAATCCCTGAGTGTAAAGAGAAATTATATCGGCGTCTGCCAACTTTTGAGTTTTGGAGATAAAGGGCTTGAAAAACTCTTTCTTGCCGAGATAGGTGTATAAATTATGCCGCTCTTCGTGACGGTCAAGCGGGGTTTCACTTTCACCCTTTTGTATTAAATCAGCCGCCAGCGACATATCGGTTGACTCTTTAAAAAATCTGCCGCTACGGTACATTCGCAAACGGACATTGCCCGCAGCCGCGTAGCGAAATTTTTCGTAATCCGTCACCACCATAATGACGGACGCTTTCAAACGTTGCGCGTGACTGCCGCTAAGCAAACGTTCATTCGTCTCTTTCATATACCGCTTAAGCGTTCCACTGGCCATACTGGGATGCTCTTCAAAACTTAAAAGCAGGTGTTCGACGGCTTCTTTGGCGGCGTCTGAAGTTTCAAAATCGGTTATGCCGGACGCCAAAACGTAGCAGGCATAATCGTCAAATTCCACGTAAACAAAATAATTTTTGT
>CAMJNB010000107.1 GCA_946407175.1 uncultured Selenomonadales bacterium
TCGGCACGGAAATTTACAACAAGGGACTTGAGGTAGTCTATCTCGGCGCCAATCGCCGCTATGACAATATCGCGCAGGTTCTCGGTGAATCGACGGTGGATCGCGGTACCATTTGCCTTGCCGATATTTCAATGACTCTGCCTGAACGCCGCAACCTTGCAAAGATTATGAAGTTGACGACGAACTTAAAAAATATCCTGCTGATTGATAAAGTCATGGCGCTGTACCTTGCAGGTTTTGATGACGCCAATCGCGGTAAGCGTATGTTGCAGACGGTACTGCCTTTCTCCCGCGTTCAACCGTATACTACCGGCGGTGTTGTTGCGCCTGAAATGTTTATCGGTCGCTCGGAAGAGTTAGACCAAATTCGCGATATGTCCGGTCCCGTCTTCGTCTACGGCGGCAGGCAACTCGGCAAGTCCGCTTTACTTCGTCAAGTCCGTAACATTGAACATAATCCGCGCCAACTTTGCTACGCATTCTTCATTGACTTGAAAAATTTAAACTGCGACCAGACGCTTAGCAGAATTGTTGAGGAACTTTCAAACGCCAAACTTATCGGCGACGCGCAGAATTGGGAAGAATTTTCTTTCAAGATGCGTAAACTGCTTAACGGTCAATTCGGCGGCATTACAAAACCTAAAAAGCTTATGTTGCTTATGGACGAGAGCGACACTTTCTTAAGCGACAAAGACTCCGAACGCGCGATAAACGTACTGCGCTCCTTGCTTGTCACTTTCAACGGTCAATTCAAATTCGTGCTTGCCGGCTTGCACAAAGTCATACGCTTTGAACAAAATTCAAGTTTCGGCAACCTCAATCACATTTCGGTTTTGCCTTTCAAGCCTTCCGACGCAATGGAACTTTTGGTAAAGCCGATGAGCTGGCTCGGTTTCAGAATTTCCGACGAAAGTTTAATCAGCGCGATTTTCAGCCGCACGAATTATTATCCCGGCTCCATTCAGTACTACTGTAAAATGCTTGTCGACGCGGTAGGTGCAAACTACACTAAGCAGAATTTTGACGTTGTGAAAAATCCGCCCTATACTCTTGACGACGAATATTTAAAGAACGTTTTGGGCAACCGCGAATTTCAAGAGGAGATTCGCCAAAAATTCCAAATTACGCTTTGCCTTGATGACGACAATTATTATGAAATTTTGGCGCTTGCCGTTGCTATGGCGTACTATGAAAACGGCAGACCTATCGGCGTCAGTATCGGCGACATTAAAGACTACTGCCTTATGTGCGGCGTTGAAAAAATTGGAAAGCTTACCGACATTGAGCTTTTGTCACTGCTTGACGAAATGGTTACGCTTAACATTTTGCGCAGGACGAATGAGGGCAAGTACGAATTTAACCGCTACGCTTTTTGGCATATGATGGGGACTGTTGAAGAGGCTAACAAAAAGCTTGACTCTTACGGTACGCTTGGAAATTAGGTGTTAGGTGTTAGGTGTTAGGTGTTAGGTGTTAGGGGCTAGGGGTTAGCCTAACCCCTAAAAGCTAAACCCTACAAAGGAGTTATTTATAGTGTCTAAAATTAATACGCGAATTTCGCTTTTAAATTCTGCCGCGACTAATGAACTTGATATAGATTTCAGCAGATTACAGCCGCTTGACTCTGAAGACCTTTCAGCGTGGTGGCGAATGGTACCCGGCGCGCGACGCTTTACAAACAATGCCGCCGATGCCGTTGATAAACACTGTGCCGCCGCCGCGCACTTGCCGCAGGTTGACCTTGAAGGTTTTGTGCAAATGCTTGAAGATAAAATTTCACGGCGTCACGTTTCGCAGATGATTTCCATTTTTGAATACGACGCTAATGGCGATATGGAAGATTTTGTCACGGCGCTGACTGAAAAATTTGCGTCAAACTTTCTGCGCGACTTCACGGAAGATTCACCGATGGCTGACTTGGCGAATCAAAATGCGTTGGGCGGTTACGCGGTTATTGTAAAACTTAAACGGAAATTTAATTGGTTGACTTCTGCCGTAGTTGACTACAATAAAAATGCCGGCAATTCTACCGGCGCAATTATTTTTGTGACGAGTGAAGATAATCCACCGCCGAGTTTGGCGCGACTTTCGGACTATCTCACGCCGTATGACGTACAATTTTTCGCTATTAACCTACTTGAAAATGCACGGCTTAAGACGCAGGAAAAACTTTACACCTCGACATTGGCGGCGAAGTTGGCGGGGCAATCTGCCATTCTTGCAAAAAATTTGGCGACTGCCGAACTGTTTAACGAAGGCATGGATTTTGTAAAAAGGATTGTGCCTAAGTTTGATGAAAGAATTTTTAACCGCGCAGTTTGGGAATGTCAAGCGCAATTCCTACTGCCGACGCTTGAACAATTACGTTGCAATCTGATTGAAAAAAATTTCGCGCGTCTGCGTCACCTACTGCCGCGTACCGATGAATTTGGCAAAGATTTGAAAGATCCTTGGGATATGGAATTACGTCACCTTCATTTTTACGGCGGTCAAGCACTTCTTTTCTCCACGCACGATTGGGAATTGTTGGAGCTTGCTTATCATGCACGTAATGAACTTTCGCATTTGGCAACTATTGACTTGCAACGGTTAGAAAAACTTTTTGCCTTTGCAGATTAAATGATTTGAAAAATTTTTAAACTGTTACTACGTAAATAAATTTTTAATCGGCGGTTCTGCAGGTTCTTAAGCTTGCAGGGCTTTTTTATTGCAATGAGAAAATGTTATTGCAGTGAGAAAACCTTTTGCCCCTCGAAATATGTTGCGGCAGGTTTGGCGGTATGAATTTCTTTCACGGGGCAAGTCAGTACGTCCTTGTTGACAAGTAAGAAGTCTGCGTACTTGCCGGTTTTAATACTGCCGCGTTCGTTTTCAATGAACATTTGTTTCGCGCAGTTTATAGTTAAGCCGGTAAGCGCCTGTTCGCGTGTGACGAGTTCTTCAGGCCACCAAATGTCACCGCCTTCAAAGTAACAGACGCCGGTTAATGTAATTTCCATAATGCCGAAAGGATCGTCGGGACTGTTACTTAAAGCGGGGAAGTCTGTATGCAATGACGGGGCTATTCCGTTATCAAAGAATGACTTCATCGGATAACCTTTTAACGCCATGCTTGCAGGCAACGTGGCTTTATTGTCTATAACTTGTTCTTTTTTGGCGTGGTGCCAAATCATACCGGCGGTGACATAAATGTTATTGTCCGCAATACGCTTATAATCCGGCTGATTGACGTTGCGCAGGTGAACAATCGTATTTCGCATTTCCTTTTTGCCGCCTTTGATATAGGCATTGACAACGCGATTGACGCCGGCATTGCCCAGTGCATGTATGTGCATGGTTAAGCCTTTTGCATTTGCCTTGCGCGTAATGTCCGCAATTTCATCTTCCGTCCAATTCACGATACCTTGATGACCGTCGAGGTAGGGCGGATCAATGAAACCCGTGCCGCTTTCAACGGTACCGTCCATGAAAAGTTTAATCCACTTCGGTTTGAACTGCGAGGACTCATATTTTTTGGCGTCAGCGGCTTTAGCCAATTTCTCATCAATATCCATCCAGCTATCAATTTCGTAAGCCGTACCAAATACAAATTTCATATTGCCGGACTTGTCGAACTGATTTGCCGCACGATAATAAACGTCGTTAAAGAAGTAGCTGGAGTAGCCGTCAAGATACATTGTGTAACCTTCAGACAACATCTTATCTTGAATTTTTGTAAGTACCGCTATTGCCGAGTCAACGTTAAACAAACTTTCATTGTCAAGGAATGAACGAACGTAAGTGGAGGCCTGCTCTTTCAGAAAACCGGTAGGCGTGCCGTCGTCACCAAAAACAATTTCGCCGCCGCGTATGGCATCGCTTTTTTTCAGTACCTTGCCGTCCGCCGTCATAATGCCGGCTTTAACCAGTAAAAAGGTGTTGACAAGGCTTTTATGATTTTCTTCATCGGCAAAGAACATTGGAATATCGGTGCAAAATTTATCTAAATCGTGACGGGTGGGCATATTATGTTTAAAGTTTTGATACTCCCAGCCCATGCCGTATACAACCTTTGCGCCGGATTCTCTTGCCTTCTTTACGGTATCGGGAACAATTTCATTTAAAAATTTATCCACGCTATCTTCATAGGCAATCATAGTACCGATTGACTGCACGGCATAAGCTGACAGATAATGTGCGTGACCATTACCGCACGAAGGCATTACAAGCCCTTTGCCGCTGTAGTCAATAATTTCAGTCTTGCCTTTTTTGATAAACGGTTCGGCACCTTTTTTGTCGCCGACGTAGATAAATTTGCCGTCCTTCACTGCGAACGCCTCGACAATTTTATTGTTTTCGGACGTGAAAATTTTGCCGTAAACCACAAGATCAGCTGTAGTATTACCTGCGGCAAAAGCTGTTTCGTCCGACAAAAGACCAAACGTATTTACCGCCACTAAGCCCAGTGCGGCAGTCTTCACGAACTCTCTGCGCGTTATGTCTTTCATAATAACACCCCTTCATTAAAAATTTATATAGAAATTGTTTTTTTTAACCAATTCGACATATTAAGAGAGTTTACCTTCACGGTTTGTATTGCCGTTGCTTATGCGAAAGTCAAGCCGCCGATTTAAGGCGTGTTTTTTTTGCAGGTGTAAAACTTTAAACTTTTTGCGGAATGTGATATATTAGGCAAAATTTTTAATAAGGCAGGGCAAAAATCTTAAATGTTAACGGTGTAAAACTTTAAACTTTTTGCGGAATGTGGTATATTAGGCAAAATTTTTAATAAGGAAAGGCAAAAATCTTAAATGATTACTCACATAACTCAGTCCCCTTACGGGACGGTAAAATTGGCAGAAAAAGTAGCAAAGCGCGTGCGTGAAGGCACGGTAATTTGTTTGGAAGGCGATTTAGGCGCGGGAAAGACTTTGTTTGTTCAAAGTATGGCGCGGACGCTCGGTGTACAAGGCGAAGTTACCAGCCCGACTTTCAATCTTATGAACATTTATGAGGGATTTTGTCCCATTGTTCATTTCGATTTGTACCGCATTCAAAACGAAAATGAACTTGAGGATATCGGCTTTTATGAATACACGGATTTTCCGGAAGGGATTGTGTTTATTGAATGGGCGGAAAAATTCCCTGACGCATTGCCGGAAAATTACGTGAAGATTGAAATTGAACGCATTAAAGATTCAAAGAATATGCGGCGCATAAATTTTTCTTGCGTCGGTGAAGAGCATGAAGATTTTATAAATGAGTTGGGCGACTTCGTAAGCAGGGATGATTGATTAATTAAGAATGTAGAGAGTAGATAGTAGAGGGTAGGCTAATTGCTACAAGCTACCGGCTGGGAGAAAAATTTTGAGCCGTCGATTTTTCATAAAACTTTTGTTAAGCTTGGGTCTTGGCGCGTACTTTCCAAAATTGGTTGAGGCGGCACGCTTGGAAAAATTACATCAGCCGCAGGACGGATACAAGCCTTTGACTCAAGTAAAATTTTTGCGTCAAGTGGTTACAAAGGATTCGCGTACTTCCCGCGTCATAATGTGGCAGTGTGATGACGAATTGCCGGACGTTAAAGTTGAATATGAATTAATCGGCGCAGGCGGCGCGTACTTCTGCGCGGCGAATTTTGAAATTGTCGAACAAGACGACGCTACTGTTTACATTTACACCTGCACGCTTGAAAATCTTAAGCCCGAAAGTCTCTACCGATTCAGAGTCATTTCAAACGACGCGGCGATTAGCTGGCAAAACCTTCGTACCGCCGGCTACGGAAATTTTCAAATGCTTATTTTCAGTGATTCGCAGTGCGTCAACTA
>CAMJNB010000108.1 GCA_946407175.1 uncultured Selenomonadales bacterium
TTTCAATTTCGGCGTTACGAAGTTTGTCACGTGCATTTTGAATGGTTTGTTGGCGCCGCTTAACGCCGAAGTCGTCGAACTGCTCTTTCAATGACGCGATAATTTCTTCAGCCTCGCGCTTGGTCTCACGTACCATTGCCGCAGATTTTTCACGCGCCTTTTTAAGAATTTCACCCTTACTCTTTTCAAGTTCACTTTTCATTTCGGCAAGTTTCTTTTCGTGACTTTCAATTTGTGACTGCTGCTTTTGCATTTCAAGGTTGCGCTGTTCATAAATAGTACGTTCGGACTCCAACTCGGCGATAACCTGTTCAAAGTTCGCGTGATCTGCCTTGAGAAATTTTTTAGCCTTGCGAATTAAACTTTGTTGCAAGCCCAGCCGCTGACTGATTGCAAAGGCGTTACTGGCGCCGGGTATGCCGATTAAAAGGCGGTACGTAGGTTGGAGTGTTTCGCCGTTAAACTCGACGCACGCATTTTCAATACCCGCCGTAGTGTAGGCAAAAGTTTTCAGCTCCGAATAATGCGTCGTGGCAATGGTCGGCGTTTTAATTTTCAAAAGGCGGCTTAATATGGACATTGCAAGCGCCGCGCCTTCGTCGGGGTCGGTACCTGCTCCAATTTCGTCGATTAAAACCAAATCTGTCGGCTTGACTTCTTTCAAAATTTTTACAAGCTTAGTCATATGCGCTGAAAAAGTTGAAAGGCTCTGTTCTATTGACTGTTCGTCGCCGATATCCGCATAAATGTCCGTGTACACCGCAATTTGAGAATTGGACGCGGCGGGTATGTACAAGCCTGACTGCGCCATCATTGCCAAAAGTCCCAACGTTTTCATTGAAACTGTCTTGCCGCCGGTATTCGGTCCCGTAACAAGCAGGATTGTAAATTCGTCGCCAAGCTTTATGTCAATCGGCACAACTTTTTTCGGCGATATTAAAGGATGCCGCGCAGATTTTATGTCGGTGAACTTTGACAAAATCGGTTCGGTAGCGTTGAGGTCGTACGCCAACTTTGCCTTTGCAAAGAGTAAATCGACTTCCGCCAAAATGTCGACGTTGATTAAAAGTTCAATGATATTTTTTCGCACGGCGTCACTTAATACGCGCAGAATACGTGCAATTTCATTTCGTTCATCAACTTCAAGCTGGCGAATGTCATTGTTAAGATTGACTATCGCCATAGGTTCAATGAAAAGCGTCGCGCCGGTAGCGGATTGGTCGTGAACAAGACCGGGCACCTGCGCCTTGTATTCGGTTTTAACCGGCAGTACGTAGCGGTCACCGCGCATTGTAACTATCGCGTCTTGAAAATATTTTTGCTTACCGGCGTCGTGCAGAATGTTGAAAATTTCGGTTTTAACTCTATTCTGCGCGGCACGAAGATCACGGCGAATTTTTTGCAACTCGACGCTTGCCGTATCTTTAACAAGACCGTGATCGTTAACCGTATTTTCAATTTGCTTTTCAAGGTTGCCGAGTATTTCAATCTGCGCGGCACGATTTTTTAATTTCGGCGCGGGAATTTCGGTATCTTTAAAAAATTTCTTGACGTTGCGCATGGCGTACATTGTCGAGAGAATGTCCAAAAATTCTTCGGAGCTTGCGGAACTGCCGAGTTTAATTTTCTCCAATGTCTCTCTAATGTCGCGAATGCCGCCTAAGGGTGGCGGACTTGCGGCGAAAATTTTTACTGCCTCTGTTGTCCACTTCAAATTTTCTGCTACCGTATCAAAATCTGCGTCCGGTTCAAGCGCGGCGGCAAGTTCTTTACCGAGTTTGCTTGACGCGCAGGTTACCAGCCGCGTACGAATTTTTTCAAATTCCAAAACGTTAAAATAGTCTTTCGTCTAAATCACCTGTCCTATCGGTTTGTACTTAATTATGTCGCGTGGAATTTTTCTAAACTCAATTTTATATTTCTCCATAAATTCAGCGTCCACCGCGCAACTTTCGGCAAATATCACATACGCATCTGCACGTGTCCGCATTGTCGCCAAAAAGTCGCTGTCCAATACGCCGGTATGAAAATAGTACGCAATGCCTTTGTCAACGCCTAAAAATTCCGCGCAGTCGTCGCAATACGGCTTAACGTACTTTGTCGCCGTCTCCGTCGCCCATACGTACGCGCGAATTTGTTCAAGGTCAACGGCGGGATTCAGTTCATCTTCCACAAAAAGCGGTTCGCCCACTTCATAAAATTCAAAACTGCCGCCGACACGTCGTACCCGCTCCGCAGTGATACTTTCTGCGTAACTTTCCATTTCAATTAAAATAAATTTCCTACTGCCGCCGTCCGCCGCATTTAAATTCAAAACTGCATGAGCCGTCGTGCCGCTACCTGCAAAGGCGTCAAGCACGATTGAATTTTTATTTGGATACATTTGCAAAATATATTCAAGCAATTCAACCGGCTTGGGAAAATTAAATTCAAAACGATTGGCTTTTACCCATTTTGTAGTTGCTTGTGTGTCGAAAAATAAAACCGATTTTGCCAGCGAAGTATCATCTTCAAACAAATAATTTTTTAATTGCGGCATTACAGTTTCATCTTTACCAAAAAAAATTTTTCCCGCCGCTATCAAACGGTTCATTTCATTTTCCGAATAAGCCCAGCCGCGCCCGCCAATTTTGCAAGGTAATTTAGTCACGGGGTGAAGAATGTCATAAAAATTTTTGCTGTTTGGCGCAGTCAAGTCACTTGCTCTGAAAGGTCCTTTTTCATCGGAGTATGTGTAATGGTCAAATTCAAAGAAACGCGGATATTTCGTAAGCGTCAAAAGTTCCTTGTGAATTTCTTCTGAACTAAGTCCGCTTTTAATCAATCGAAGGCAACGCTTTTTAAATTCGTCCGCATTAGATTTTTTTACGCGCCAATTTTTAGGTGTAAAGTTTATATCTTTGGCGTAAATAAATAAATATTCATGCGTGACGGAAATAAAATTTGCATTGTTCTTTGCGGAATTAGACTGCACTATTGATTCAGCTACAAAATTCTGTGCGCCAAAAATCTCGTCGCAAATCAATTTCAAGTTGGCTTGCTCATTGTCATCAATGCTGATAAAAATAGCGCCGTCATCAGCAAGCAGACGCTTTAAAAGTTTTAAGCGCGGGTACATCATACAAAGCCACTTGTCATGGCGGCTGTAGTCTTCGCCTTCACGCCCGACAACTTGACCTAACCATTTCTGAATCTGCGGGGAGTTTACATTGTCATTGTAAATCCAGCCTTCATTGCCGGTATTGTAAGGCGGGTCGATATAAATACATTTAACCTTGCCTTCATAAAGCGGCAAGAGGGATTTAAGCGCCAATAGGTTATCGCCGTGAATGATTTTATTATCAGAGTCGCCGCAATGATATTTTAGATTTAGTACGTGATAAGGTACGTGAGAATCGTAATTAACAACTTTGTCCTTGCCGAGCCAGTTAAGTGTTGGCAAAATAATTTCCTCCTACAAATAATTAAACGGGCTGACGGGTTCGCCGTTCATACGCACTTCAAAATGACAATGCGGACCGGTGGAATTGCCGGTGGATCCGCAGTAGGCGATAACGTCACCTTGATTAACCTGCTGACCGACGCTGACGGCAAGACTTTCATTGTGACCGTACAAAGTGACAATGCCGCCGCCGTGTTCAATCATAACGGTGTTGCCGTAGCCGTCAATCCAACCTGCGTGCGAAACAATACCGCCTTGCGCCGCGTGAATCGGTAAGCCGTATTCGCCGCCTATGTCAACGCCGCTGTGAAATCTCTGTCCGCCGAAAATTGGATGGTTACGCCAGCCGAACTCTGAAGTTATGGGACCGGTAATAGGCCATATCATAGCGCCTGAATTAGTAGCGGGAATGTAGGCTTGATAGTCGCCGTCATCTGAACTTTCATAAGAACCGCCTGCAGGTTGTTGAGCTTGCGCGGCACGGGCTTGACGTTCAGCCTCTTCCTGTTGCCGCCTTGCCTCTTCTGCCGCCGCGCGATACTTACTCTCTTCAATCAGCTGTGCAACGTGATCCGACGCCGCAATCATTTCAGCGTACTGCTTTTCATAAACGTCCTTGTCATTTTCCATCATATCAATCAGAGCCTGTTGCTCGGCAACCTTTTCAAGTTGCACGTCTTTAGCATCAGCGGCAATTATCGCCTGTTCAACCTGTACAAGTCTGTCCTGTTCAAGTTGTCTGCCGATAGCTTGAATTTCGTTGCGATATTCCAAAACTTGATTGACCAGCTCAGAATCTTGTATCATAACGCGCTTGAGTAAATCCATTCGCGTCAAGAAGTCGCCAAAATCCTGCGCGCCGAACATTACGTCAAGGTAAGAAATTTGACCGTTAATATAAATGTCACGAACGCGCTTTTCAAGTCTGTCATGCTTAGTGTTGTAATCTTCCTCCGTCGCAAGAAGTTTGCTTTCATTCTCTTCAATACGCGCCATTGTTTCATCAAGCGTCGCCTGCTTTTCTTCGTAGTCGGCAACGGCAACCGCCGCCTCTTCATCAAGTACGCGCTTTATTTCTGAAACAGAATCTATTTTTGCTTGAATGGCGTCAACCACCTGCCGCGCCTCTTCCGCCGCCGCGTCATATTCAGCTTTCTGCCCTTCCAACTGCTCAATTTCATCAGCGAAAACTACAGTATGCACCAATAACAGCGTCGCAAAAATTACGTGCAAAATTTTTCTCATCGGCTACCGCTCCAACTCTTATAAAATTTAAACTCTTAAAAATAAAATTTAAACTTGTAAAAATCTTTTCAGTGAAACCGTACTGCCCAAAATTCCTACAAAAATTCCCGCCAAAATCAGCGAAAGTGTTACGTAATTCATAAATGGATATTGCTCAACCATTGGGAAAAATGCCAGCGTCGTGTAAATTTTTTCCGTCATTGCCGAATAAAAATTCCGCAGTGCAATGGCGCTTAAAGTGCCGCCGATTATCCCGAGTCCGATACCTTCCAAAATAAAAGGCCAGCGAATAAACCAATCCGTTGCGCCGACGTACTTCATTATTGCAATTTCTTTACGCCGTGCAAAGACGGTAAGTCTTATCGTGTTGGCAATTATGAAAATTGTTGCGCCGGTTAAAATCACCGTCAATATCGCGCCGAAAAATCTCATTAAGTGCGTCAAGTTAAAAAGGTTAGACGCCACGTCTTGACCGTACTTGACTTCTTCTACGCCGTATAAATCTTCAATCGCCGCCGCAGTTGACTTCACGGCATCCGCAGAAGTTACCGTCACCAAAAATGAATTTGGAAGGGGATTTGATTCACCGAGCGCGTCTAAAATTTTACGATTGTCACCGAGTCTTTCGCGCAGAATTTTCAGCGCTGATTCTTTCGGTATGTATTCGACCTTTGACACCGTGCTTAAATCCCGCGTCATTCTCTCAATGTCGTCGCGTTCCTCTTTTGAAATGTTGTCGCTTAAGTAGGCGGAAATTTGTACGCGGCTTTCAAGTGACGACGCCATTTTTCCCATGTTCATTACCAAAATTAAAAATACGCCCAAAATGAAAAGTGACACTGCCACAGTGCCGATTGAGGCAAAACTCATCCAGCGATTTCTTATCATTGAGATTATGACTTCGCGGAAATAATATTCTATCGTCTGAAACTTCATAAATAAAAAAATCACCCCAAAAATTTTTGGAGTGAATTATATCACGCTTTTATAAAAAATAAATGTAAAAGTTTTTTTCGCATTTTTAGGCGTTGTAGACTTAGTAACGGCGGACATTTGCGTCGTCGTCGTCATCATCGT
>CAMJNB010000109.1 GCA_946407175.1 uncultured Selenomonadales bacterium
AGCAGAGGGCTTTCACGGCGCTTTCTCGGTAAAGAGTCTGCGCGGGCTGTAAAATTTCGTAAAGTGTTCATATATTACCACCGAATTTTTTAATAAGTTGCGTGTCAGTCAATCTGCGGAATTTCTTCAGAATCTGCACGAACTTCTTCAGAGTTTTCAGCGGAATTTTGAGTGACGGCATTTTCAAATTTCTTATGCAAATTCTCCTGCACCAAAGACGCCGCCTCAAGTATGGTAACGTCCAGCGTCGTCATTCCGGAAGTCTGCATAAATATGGGCATACCGTTTAAATCGTAGACAAATTCATAAAGCATTACGTTATGCTCGTCTTCACGCGAATCACGAACTCTTTCACAGCTTACAAGTTGCACCAAGACGCATCCGCGATTAAAACTTTTGGCAGTCTCTATAAGCGAATGAATGTCATCAGAAATATTATCGGCGTCCTTGACTTCAATGTAATGCGTCTCGTCGAAAGTCAGACCGTTAAACTTGTCAGTCAAACCCGTGCGCAAAATGCCGTAAATATATTTTTCGTCCTTTGGGGAGAAATTTTTTTTCACAAAACGTACCGGCGCCACGTAAATTGACGAGTCGATTTTTCCGCTGCCTTCTTCACTAAATGTAAAACCTTCCGCGTCAAAATAATTTCTTAGCGCGCAGTCAACATACATTGCCACTTTGTGTTCATGGTGATTCGCGCTTTTGGCAGGTTTCCACGTCACCTGTTCGCCGAATTGCACGTAGCCGAAGGGCTTAAAAATTTTCTTAATAACGTCGCCTTTAACTTCAATGCGCGTCAAGTCAATTTTACTTTCGTACTCATCGGCAAGCGCTTGATTGCCTACCGCCAACGCGCCGAACGTGATAACCTTCATACGATTTTTGTCAACTCCCATATCGTTCAGCCTGAGCGCCGTAACAAGTGCAACGGAGCCGCCGAGACTGTGACCGGTAAGATACAGCGTTTCATTGGGATTATTTTTTAAATCTTCGACAAGGTATTCTGCAAGCCCGTCGGCAAGCGTAGCGTCGGCATAATCGCGAAAACCTTTGTGTACAAAAATGCCGTCGTCTTTGTCTTTGTGCAACGTGATGCCGCCTAATTTAAAATCTGCCTCGACATCTTTCAAATCTTCCGTACCGCAGATAACCAAAATTTTTGCCGTGCGACCGTCATAAAAAGTTTTGTCGATAACGTAAGCCTTGACGTTGACGCCGTTTTTATCGCTTTTAATGGCGTTAATCTTCCAGCCGCGCGAATTTAAATTACTGCGTACCATGTAGCTGTTATCGTTGCTGTACGCGGCAAGAGAACTAATCGCGCAGATTAACTGAATTTCCCGCGTTTCAAAATCTGTTTCCGTGAGATTATCCTCTGCACTGACGACGCTTGAAAAAATTATTACTGATGAAAATATTGCAAGACTGATTATCGTCATAAATTTTCGCATAAAAACTTCCTCCAAAAAATTTTTTCGCAGTTTAACATAACTGTCACGTGAAGGCAAAAATTTTTTTCGCACCGTAATATTTTTAAACTTCGTGCGTATAAAGTGATAGAAAGATTGAAAACCGATTGAAAATTTTTTAAAGGAGACAATAACAATGACGAACGAAATTATAAAAAACCAAATAGCAGAAATAAGCAAAGAAACATTCACTGAAAAATTTTTCACTACACACGGCAGAATAAGCAGAATGACATTTTTAAAGCGTGAAGTAATGCTGATATTAATGGCTTTCGCGTTAGTCTTCTTGGTTGAAACATGCTTTATCGCCTACACGCTGTTCGGTGCGACGTTGCCGGAATGGACGGCGGTAATTACTCCGCTGATTATGATCGTGATATGGATATCGGATTACTGCTTGAATGTTAAACGCCTGCACGACTTCGGCAAAGACGCGACCTTAGCAAAAATATTCTTAGCCTTCGGAATAATGGCAAATGTCTACTACATTGCATTCCCCCTCGCGGCAGATTTATTAACCCCCTTCACGATATTTGATTCCGTTGTAAACTTAGGATTCTTGGCGTACCTGCTCTATATGAGAGGTGACGAAGGTGCCAACGAATACGGCGAAACAAGGTAAGATTTAAAAATTTTAACCTTATCAAAAATTTTCAAACTGAACTAACTTTAGCCAACCCCCTAAAAATTTAACCTGCAACCAAAAAATTATCCCGCTTTCAAAATTGGAAGTGGGAATTTTTTTTGAATTAAGAATTAAGGATTAGGGACGTGTTGGCTAATTACAATTTTTGTAAATTTATAATGTTTTTTGAACATACTTTTCTTTTGGCGCAAAAGAAAAGTAACAAAAGAAAACATGTCCGCAGAAGTCGCGTCCGGCGACTTGCGCGGACGGGCGCGCGTCTATGTGCGCCCCACCTAATTGCGGCTGTTACGAAATTTGCAACTTTTTTTGTTTGAGTTATTCAATAACTCTTAATTATGGTATAATCTTTCAGAAAAATTTTTTCGGAAGGTGAGATTATGAAAGTCAGAAAAGCCGTAATTCCTGCCGCAGGATTGGGCACGAGATTTTTACCTGCAACGAAGTCCCAGCCCAAAGAAATGTTGCCGATAGTCGATAAGCCTACGATTCAGTACATTATCGAAGAGGCGGCGGCGGCAGGCGTCGAAGATATTATCGTTGTCACCGGCAGAAACAAGCGCTCCATTGAAGATCACTTCGACCGCTCAATCGAACTTGAATTGGAACTTGAAAAAAGCGGTAAATCGCAAATGCTTGAGTTGGTACGCTCCATTCCGGAAATTGCCAACATTCATTTCATACGGCAGAAACAGCCGCTTGGTTTAGGTCACGCCGTCTTGACTGCCAGCCACTTTATCGGCAATGAACCTTTCGCCGTGCTTTTGGGCGATGACGTTGTAATTTCAAAAAAGCCCGTACTTCAGCAAATGGTTGAAGTTTTTAACGAGTACAAGACGTCGATTGTCGGCGTGCAGGAAGTTTCGCCGGACGTTGTCCACAAGTACGGCATTGTCGATTGCAAGCACGTTGACGCGGACGTTTACAAGGTGCGCGATTTGGTAGAAAAGCCGGCTAAAGAAAATGCGCCGAGTAACATTGCGATTCTTGGACGCTACATTTTAACGCCGTCAATTTTTTCATACCTTGAGACGCAGGAAAAAGGCGCGGGCGGTGAAATTCAGCTTACCGACTCTTTAAAGCGTCTTGCGCAAGATGAGGCAATGTACGCTTACGTTTTCAAGGGGCATCGCTACGACGTTGGGACTAAAATCGGTTTTCTGCAAGCCAACATTGAATTTGCGCTGAGAAGTTCGGAAGTTGCCGACGAGTTGAAAAATTATTTGCAAGCGCTCAATGAAAATATGGACGTTATGTTAGACTATGAATGAATTAGTTGATAGATCGCTAGTTGATAGATCGCTAGTGACTATTAACTATCAATTAATTAAGAATGAGGAATGATGTATCGAATACAGACTGCTAAAAATTTTAAGTTGGATATTATGTAAATTGCCGCTTAGTGTTTGTTTCGCCATTGGCAAGGCTCTTGCAACGTTAATGTGGATTTTTCTGCCGCGTAAGAGAAAAAATATCGCGCTTGAAAATATTCGTCACTGTCTTAATGTCGATGAAAGCGAATCTGTGCGAATTGCAAAGGTCAGCACGGTAAATCTCGGTCCGCTGGCAATGGAAGTGATGAACTTTCCGCGCCTTAAAACCATGATGAAAAGTCACGTGAAAATTATCGGCTTGGAGCATTTGACGAACTACATAAATTCGGCTGAAAGAAATGGACGCGGCGCGGTTATTGCAACGTGTCACAGCGACAACTGGGAGCTTATGGGCGGTGCCTTCGCGCAGTACGGCATACCGCTTGTAGGCGTGGCGAAAAAGCAAAAGTCTGAAGGCGCTGACAAATTTGTAAATGAATTTCGCACGCTGATTGGTATGCACATAACGTACCGGAGCGGCGTTCGCGAAATGTACAAGATGATGGACGAGGGACATTTTATCGGCTTGATTATGGATCAGGACGTAGGGCGACACGACGGAGTTATCGTGAAATTTTTTAACCGTGCTACAAATTACGTCACCGGCGCGGCGTCAATGTCACGCTTTAAATCCATTCCGATTTTTCCCGCGTTCATGCATAAAAATTCCGACGGCACGCATACGCTTGAAGTTTATCCGCCGCTTACAGTTGAAAAGACTGCCGATAAGCGCGCAGATATTCAGAAGATGACACAGAAGTTGGCAACGCTGACTGAAGAACACATTCGCAAATATCCCGAAGAATGGTTTTGGTTGCACGACAGGTGGAAGTCCATGCGCGTAGAATTTTCGCCGGAAGAAGTTGCCAAATTTAACAGGAGGTTAAACATTGAATAAAAATATTCCCGCCGTGTCTGTGGTAATTCCAATGTACAACGTGGAAAAATATATCGGCGAATGTCTCGACAGCATTTTGGCGCAGACGTTTACAGATTTTGAAGTCATTGTGGTTGATGACGCGTCGACGGATAATTCTTGCGCGATTGTTGAAAGCTACATTGAAAATCACAAGGAGGGTATGGACAAGATTAAACTTTTGCGAAGTAAAATAAATTCCGGCATACCTGGCATTCCAAGAAATATAGGAATAAGATTTGCCACCGGTGAATACCTTATGTTCGTGGACAGTGACGACGTCCTTACGCCTACTGCGCTTGAGGAGCTTTATTCTGTCGCGAATGAATTTGACGCCGATGTTGTTTATTGCGAAAAATATTACAGAATTGACGTCGGAGAAAAATTTACCACCGATAAAAGCATTTTAACCGTTGGTGTCGGTTGGGGTTCAAAATATGATTTCGTTTCTAAACCAACTCTTGAATCTGACAATTTTGCCGAACGTATACAAGATTTTTGCAACAAAAAATTTTGGACTGCCCCCTGGAATTATTTGTTTAGAAGAAGTTTGATTGTTCAAAATGATATTCGATTCCCCGTAATAAAAATTGGCGAAGATGAGATTTTTGACCTTAATGTTATATGCCATGCAAAGAATATTGTGCGGGTTCCAAATATCATTTACATATGGCGAAGGCACAATGAAGCGTTTAGCGTAAAGCCTGAAACAATTCAGCCGACCAAAACAATAGAAAGATGGGTACATTCCATTTTTGTTGGAATAGGATTCTTGGACGCTTTTTGCAATAGTGTAGATTCTTTCAAAAATTATCCGCAATATAAATACTTGATATTTGATAGTTTTATTTTGGGTAAAATACGAGATATACTTCCTTTGTTTGAAAAAATTCCGGTTTGGCAACTTGATGAGCTGATTCGTCACGAATTGGAAGGCGTCGAAGACAAAACGGCATTAACGGCGTTTTTATTTTCACGCATGAATGTTTTTAACCTTCAATTAAATCATCAGGGTATGATGATGTTACAGATGAACGCGCATATTCAAAAACAAAATAAAATTCTTCAGCAACAACAAGCTTTGATTCAGCAACTTCAATCACAAATTCAAAAATAAATTTGAAACGGGTGATTCATTTGAAAATAGCGGTTATCGGCTCGGCGCTTATGGACGTGGTCTCATACGTCGACACATTGCCGAAATACGGCGCTACGGTGCATGCAAAGGGTTTTCATATTGCGTGCGGCGGAAAGGGCGCTAATCAAGCCGTAGCGGCGGGAAAACTCGGCGCAGATGTTTTAATGGTATCTTCGGTAGGCGATGACTTTTTCGGCGTCACGGTGCGCGAAAAT
>CAMJNB010000110.1 GCA_946407175.1 uncultured Selenomonadales bacterium
GCGCGCCGATTTGCGGATCGTCAAGGGATATTTTGGAGTTTACCGCCAAATTTCCCTTTGCCGCAAGCTCGGCGTTGTCGGCAATTTCAATGTGTGAAGAATTATCAGCCGCCGCAATATTGGTGTTGAAAGCCGTGAAACTTCCCTGCGATTTATTTTCTTTATTTTCTTCACCGTCTTTTTTCTCGGTGTCCAATTTCACGGTCTCAATATGCGAATTGATTTTGTAGGTCGGCAAAAGGTTTTCTGATTTAACGGAAATGTCATTGCCGCTTAACTTGCCGGAAACTTTAATGTCGGAAGAGTTGGTTTGTTGCAAGAAGTTGGCACCAATCGCCGTTAAGCCGTCGCCAACCGTCTCGACTTTGTTTGAAATTTCGGTAGGCGTCTCACTTTTTGAAGATACAGTCAAATTGCCGCCTGCATTTAGTTTTGACGTGGAATTTAAATCCAGCGCGGCGGCATTTTCAGTAAGAGCCACATTACCGGCTATCGCAATGGCGGAAGATTCTTTTTGCGTCAAGTCAACGGCAGAGGCGGAATTTAAATTGAAGACGGCGTTTGAAACTACAGACATATTGCCGGTAGCGTTAAGCTGACCGCTTATGTTGACGGCGGAATTATTTTGCGAGTAGTTGACGGTTACGGCAGATGCGGAAGATTTTCCCACTTCGGCGTTGGAATTTAAATCGGCATTGAAAGTACTTTCGGCGGCAACTTTCAAATCGGCGGCATTGACTACGGCATTTTCACCGATTTTAATTTCTGCCGAATCGTTGCGCAGAACCATTGCGTTAGAAATGTGCGCAATTTCAAGAAGTGACGGGACATTCAGATATTTGGCTACTGACTCAATTACTTCTTTGTTGTCGGTATTTTCTTCGTCATCGGAGCCATTAACCATGCTGACTTTGCTGGTGAATTTGTAGTCGTCCAAAACGTTCGCAGAAATGTTGACATTCTTGCCGGTAACTTCAACGTCGATTGAAACATCAGCTTTGAAGGATCGGTTAATGGAAGTGGCCAGCTTACCTTCTGCGCTGTTAAAATCCGTTTTGATATCAACGTCGGAGAGTACCACTTACGCTAATTGGACTTTTTTTTAGCCTTATAGATTTATTTCTGTTGGCTTTTATGCGCCGAAGATTGACGGATTTAACATTGAAAATTCAGCAGGATAAAGGCAAAGAGTTTGGCACGCTGATGAACGGCTTGATGATGATTGAGACGATTAAGGCAAGCGGCGGCGAATCAGATTTTTTCACGAAATGGGCAGGTTACCGCGCAAAAATGATTGTGGGTTCGCAGGAACTTCGGCTCTGGAGTATAAAAGTTAAACTGGTGCCAAACTTAATTTCAAGTTTGAATGGCGCGCTGATAATGTCTATAGGTGGCTTTTCTATTATGGAAGGCGTAATGACGACCGTAATTTTTATCGCGTTTCAAAATCTCATGGGAAATTTTCAAGCGCCGTTTAACAAACTGTTGAGCTTGGGAAATACTTTGCAGACGACGGAAATGCAAATGCAACGCCTTGATGACGTAAGAAGGTATGAAATTGACTCGCTGAATTATTCCTATGAAGAGAAATTTTTTGAAGGCGACAGACTTTCCGGCGAACTGGAATTGAAAAATGTAAAATTCGGCTACAGTTCAAGTGACGCGCCGCTTATAGAAAATTTCAGCTTGCACTTAAATCCCGGTCATTGGGTGGCAATAGTCGGCACGTCCGGCAGTGGAAAATCTACCGTTGCAAAGATTGTCACGGGACTTTATGAAGAATGGGAAGGCGACGTTTTATTTGACGGTGTAGCGCGCAGAAAAATTCCGCGATCCGTGATAGTAAATTCCCTTTCGTCGGTCGACCAAGATATTTTTCAAATATCCGGCACTGTCTCAGAGAATATCGCGCTTTTTGACAAGACGATAAAGCGCCGAGAAATTATTCAGGCGGCGCAAGATGCTTGTATCCATGAAGATATTTTGAAGTTGAAAGGCGGCTATGATTCGCCTGTTTCAGAAGGCGGCAGGAATTTCAGCGGCGGGCAACGTCAACGCTTAGAAATAGAATAGCACGTGCACTTGCAAACAGACCGTCTTTGCTGGTGCTTGACGAGGCGACTTCGGCGCTTGACCCTTTGACAGAGCAGAAAGTACTTGAGAATATTCGGCGGCGCGGTTGCTCATGCTTAATCGTAGCACACAGACTTTCAACCATTCGTGACTGCGATGAAATTATCGTGCTGGAAAATGGAAGAATTGTAGAGCGCGGCACTCACTACGAAATGATGAAACACGATGGTCCGTACAAATTTTTGATTGAGGAACGTTCACGTAAAGATTAGGAATTTATATGAAACTGATTGCAGGACAACGCTTAAAGTTATCCGGAGAAAACGAATTTATAAAAATCATAAGCGGAAAATTGGAACTTTATGCGGTGACACGTACCCAAAAATCGTTTCGCCAAGTTTTTTTAATGGAATTGACGGAAGGGGCGGCGGCTTTTCCTGCCCTTGACGAATTTGAGTACATAGACTTTCAAGTTTACGCCGTGACAGATGCGGAATTGGAAGTAATGAAAATGTCCACTTTGCCGCCAGCCGTTTTGCGTCTGCTGATAACGCGCTGGTTTGCCGAATTGGAAAAGTTGTCTTGGATAAGGATTTTAGCCGACAAAGGCGACGAAGTTTTATTGAATTGGCGCGAAAAAAAAGTTTTCACGAATGAAAAAACTTTAGCGCAAGTGACGGCTACATTTGAAGAAAATGCACGGATTATGGCAATGCTGTTAGGCGTGCGCCTTCGCTCGGAAGATGTGCAATTTACAAAACGCCGATATGTCCGCGAAAAAAATAAGCGGCTGTTACTTGATGAGACCATTTCCGAGTTATTGGACGAAAATGTCATAATTCACGAAGAGCAAGGGAGCAGGCATACGCAACTTAATGAAGCGGCTTTCATTGTTCGTCACGTGGCACGCGCCCTTTCAATGCCGATTGAAAAGATTGAAATTGCACCGGAACTTACAAAGAAGTTGGATCAAGTCGGAGTAATACGCCGATTGATTCAAAAGGGCGGAATGCAAATGCGCCTTGTAGAATTGAAGAGAGATTGGTACAAAAAGGATTGCGGCGTACTAATCGGCTATTACGGTGAGAAAAAAATACTTGCCGCGCTTATTCCCGTAAGTTCGACGAGTTATAAAATCATCACGGAAGAAAATGAAAACGGCAAATTGATTGACGCCGAAATTGCCGCGCAGATTGATTCGGACGCCTTTTCTTGTTATGCCGGCTTTCCTTCAAAGCAACTCAGCAAGATGGATATTGTGCGATTTATGCTGACACATTGCCACAAAAATGACATTTATTCTATAATCGCCATAAGTTTTTTGGCAGGATTAATCCCCATTATTACGCCGATAATCACCGAAACAATTTTTCAAGATATAATTCCAATGCTTGAAAGGAGCAGTTTGGCAACTGTAGCACAAGTTTCAATGGTATCCGGATTTACGCTTTCAGCAATTGGGATTGTAAGGTCAATAGCGACGTTACGGCTTGTGACTAATGTAGATTTGGCGGTAGAATCGGCGCTTTTCGGCAGAATGATGTCTTTGCCGACAAAATTTTTCCGCCAATTTCAATCCGGCGAACTGGCAAACAGGTTAGTCGGCGCTGAAATGATAGTCAATTCAATATCCGGAGATTTATTGGCGCAGATTTTCAATTTCCTATTTTCCTTTTGGAGTCTGTTGCTGATGTGTTGGTACAGCTTGAAACTTACGGCATTGGCAATAGGAATTTCCTTTGTATGGTCACTGGTCAGTGCGATTTTGATACGCAGGATCATTAAATTTCAAAGAGAGCTTACCATTGCGCATAACAAAACTACCGGCATTTTGCAACAAATTTTCATGGGGCTTGCCAAATTTCGAGTGCAGGGAAATGAAGAGCAAGCTTACCATTTGTGGGGAAAATCTTTTGCCGTCGAATGGAATCAAAAATTAAAATTACGCTGGCAGAGCAACTACACTTCAATTATCGGCATTTTTCAAGCGTCGCTCAGCACTTTGCTTATGTATTACTTCGTAATGCACCATGTGAACGAATTGGACGCGGACGGCAAAATTGTAAAGGAAGGCATTACCTACGCATCGTACATTGCTTTTCAAGCGGCGTACAGCGGTTTTAACGGCACTCTCGGCGCATTTATCGTGACTTTGGGAAATTTTCTTGCACTTAAACCGCTGGTCGAAAATCTTCAGCCATTCTTTGATGAAACGCCGGAAAGTTCAGATGATAAAGTTGACGCTGACACTTTAAGCGGCGTTATCGAAGTGAAAGACATGTCTTTTGCTTATGATGAAGATTCGCCCAATGTTTTAAACGACATAAATTTCAGAGTGGCGGCAGGTGAACACGTTGCGATTGTAGGAAAATCTGGTTGCGGCAAGTCGACTCTTGTCAGATTGCTTTTAGGTTTTGAAAAGCCTAAAAGTGGTGCAATTTATTATGACGGTCAAGACTTGGCGGAACTGAATTTAGCGTCTGTCCGAGTGCAAATGGGAATTGTTTTGCAAAATGGTCAGATAATGTCGGGAGATATTTTCACCAACATTATCGGCACTTCAAGTTTGACAATGGAAGACGCTTGGGCGGCGGCGGAATCGGCGGGATTGGCTGAAGATATAAAAAAAATGCCAATGGGAATGAATACGGTTATTTCAGAAGGCAGTACGAATATTTCCGGCGGTCAACGGCAAAGAATTTTAATCGCCCGCGCCATTGCGGCAAGACCGGCAATAGTCGTATTTGATGAGGCGACAAGCGCGCTGGATAATCGCACGCAGAATATTGTTACCGAAAGTCTTGACAAAATGCACGCTACACAAATCATTGTGGCTCATCGCCTTTCGACTATTCGTAACTGCAATAAAATTATTGTCATGGACGAAGGCAGAATTGTCGAAACCGGCACTTTTGATGAGTTGTCGAGTAGAGATGGATTATTTTCAGACTTAATCAAAAGACAGCAGACTATGCCAATATGATATAATCTACAAAAAATTCGCAGGTTCGCTCAAATAATCTTTTAAGATGCCATTTATTTATCAACCGTTATAGTTCCCTAAGTTCGGCGAAAAATCGATAAGTTCTACGCTGTGATGCGGGTTAATTTACGGGATGACTCAACTCCAAAACGACTTCATTGTTTGCAAGACAAGAGCCGTTGTTTTTTCATGTTTTTGTTAATTCGGAAGGCTAATCGCTGATTCAATTTTAGTTTTTTAAGTCCATGTTTGCGGTTTATATTTTCATAGCTAAATCTAGGGGTTTTACGCCGCTTTTCGATAAATTTATTTCCGAAAAAAACTTTGCTAAAATTTCAAAATTAAATAGAGGTTGTTTGTAAATTCCAAAATCACCGCAGATGTAACTCAGCTGATTTTGCGCCAAAAGAAAATCTATCTAATTTACAAACAACTTCTACCTACTAAATTTCGCCGATAATTCTTACTTCAGGCATAAGAGTGACGCCATGAACTTCCATGACACGGCGCCGAACTTCCTCAATCAAATTTAAAACGTCCTGCGCGGTAGCACAACCCGCATTTACAACAAAGCCGGCGTGCTTTTCAGAAACCATTGCGCCGCCGACTTTCAACCCCTTCAAGCCGGTTTTGTCAATCAGCGTACCTGCGAAATAACCTTCGGGACGTTTGAAAGTACTGCCTGCGCTGGGAAATTCC
>CAMJNB010000111.1 GCA_946407175.1 uncultured Selenomonadales bacterium
GGCGTCCGCTTTATGGTTCAAGTCAAGTCTAAGCTTTTGACGGAAAGTAGCCTTGTGCTTTTTTTCGTCCTGCTGAATCGCCCACAGCATTCGCGCATCTTCCATAAACTCTTCAATAAGTGGAGGTCTCATTTTTGCGTCACCACAATTCTGCCGCTAAACTTGTCAAGCGCGTTCCAAATTTCGTCGTACGTCTCTTCAGGAACATTGCCGTTCAAAGTAATTTTGCCGAATACTTCATCAGCACCAAAACCGTCAACTTCGACGCCCTCAACTTCCAAGTCGCCGAGAAAATCGCCGTAAAAATCCGTACCGCAACGGTAACAGGCGATATCGTCAAGAGCGGCATACAACAAATTCTCCTCTGCGGCGGTCAACTGCCGAGTGTCGACTTCCATATTCACGCGGAAAAATTCTTTTTCATTGTCGTCGTCTTCGTAGTGGTTATGTCTGCCGACCGACAACCACTGATTACCATACACGCTTGCCATTGCGTGCGCAGGATTTTCTACGTCCCAATTCACGCCGTCCGCGCTCCTTCCTCGACTGCAAACGCCACTTTAAGCTCTTGACCTTCGGCTACTTGCAAAATAATTTTTTGATTCGGTATGTCCAAGATTGAATTTGACGTGTAGCTTTCGGCGTCGTCGATTATCAGCGGGAACTCGACTTCGTAAAAATCTTGCAACGCCTTGAGTACGTCCAACGCCGCCTTCATTTTTTCGCCTTTGGACAGAAATTCGTAGGGTACGCCGTTCATTGTCACGGTGCAGGTATTTTTAATTTCGCCGCTTTTCGCCGTCTCGAACATTGCAAAGCTGACGTGTTCAAAGTGCGAATTTATAGCGTCCGATATCATTTCAGCCTTGCGTGCCGTGAACTTTTCAAAAAGTGCGATCTGCTTTTCGCAAACCGCGATTTTCTCTCCGACTTCTTTTTCACGCTCTGCCAATTTTTCAATTTCACGCCGACTTTTTTCATTCAGTTCACGCTGATAATCTGTTGTAGCAATAAGCTTTTCGCGTTTGTTAATTTCAAATTCCCAGCGTGCTTGTTCCTGACGAAGTTGGTTACCTTTTTCGTTGCATTCATCATCATTCACGGACGTTTCTTCAATCAGCTTTTCAGCCTTGCATTTGCATTCAGTCAGCTTTTCTTCAAACTTAGCAAGTGTGGCTTGAACTTCTTCAAGCTCCGCTTTTACTGCGACGCCTTCATCTACAATTTTTTCCGCCACAGCTTTATTAGCGCCGTTGGTGATTTTTTGACCACAGGTAGGACAAAGGCTTTGCTCGGTGGTGTTTTTCCATTGCGTGCGAAGTTCAGTGAGACGTTTTTGATAGCGCTTGATTTTTTCACGGGCATTGTCAATGTTCTGCCGAAGGCGATAAATTTCCGTGTTGACTTCTTTCAAGGCGTCTGCATTTTTGACAATTTCCTTGTTCTGCAAATTCCATTTTTCAAGCTCCATTTCAACTTCGCGCTTGCATTCTTTAAACTCTTCCAAATCAGCTTTCAGCTGAGCCGTGTCCTTGACGTTTTGAATTTGGCTTTCAAGCGTTTCAATGCGGACGGGTATATCTTGATAATCTTTTTTCAGCTTGCGAATCAAGTCTTTAACGCGCGGATAATTTACTAAGTCAAGCTCGGCTAAAGATTCGTCGCTTGCCAAAACCTGTTCATCAGTCACGCCGCCAAAAAGTGCCGTTACAAGTTCGCGCCGCGCATCTACATTAAGCTTGAAAAATTCAAACGGATCCAGCAGCAACGGCAACGCGCTAATCGGTACGTACTGTTCAAAAAATTTATTTACGTCTTTTTGCGTCACGGGCATTCCCGCAAGATAACAGTTCACAGAGCGTGCAACTTTGCCGCCTTTTTTGGACTGCTTAATCTCTTTTGAAATTTTTGTATGTACCTCGCCGTCGGTAAGTTCGATTTCCACGAACGGCAAGCCTGAACCGTCGTGCGGGATAAGCTTTTCGCCGTCCGCCGTGCTACCCGCCATAACCCAATCTATCGCCTTTTTAATTGTCGATTTACCCGCGCCGTTTTGTCCCGTTACAAAAACGTCAGCGCCGTCGGGATTAATTTCAATGCCATTAATGCTTGCAATACATTCTGCCTTGAATTTTGTAATTACAATCTGTTTGCTCATAAAAATCCCCTTCCAAAATCGGCTGAATCAAGCGCGGCAGTGGCGCCGTGAAGTGAAAAGCGTCTTACCGCGCCTGTCCAACTCGCTAATCTATGTCAAGTCCTCTGCGGCAGTGTCACAAAAACATTGTTGAAAAAAATGCGGCTTACCGTTTTGGATATTGATTCAAATTCAGAAAGGTAAAATGTTGTTGGCTTTGACTTCTGCGCCGTCACTGATAACTTCGCCCGTTTCCGTGTCGATTTTTGCGCCGTTTTCATCAGTAACCGTAGCGGGTGCAGGTACAGTGCCGACAACGACAACTTTTGTAAAGTTGTAGCCGCGTTTAGTCTTAGTTTTGACGAGCTTAATTTTGAGATATTCTTTTTGCAAATCTGCGTTAAGCGCCGCCAAATCGCCGTCGTAACCCTCAAGCGTACCGTCAACCAACTGTGTAAGTGCCGTTGCGCCGCTAAAATATTTGCTGGGGTCTTCGGCAAAGGTAAACACGGGGTAAGTACTGCCGTTGTACGTATTTTTTGCAACGCCGGTAATGCAAATGCCGTTGGGATAAAGCTGGACGATGTCATCAGTTTTAATTTTTTCGCGTCCGTCCATAATGCTGTCGCCGCCCATTGCACTGCGTGCGATATTTTCAAGTCTGCTCATCTTAAAATCCTCCTACTTAATCCAAACACTATTTTTAGTTGTCGCCGATGACGGCGCGGGTTTAGCTTTAGGCGCGGTATAAGCGCCGGTGTTTTTATTGGCGTCGGGGTCGTCGCTACTTTCAGCTATGACAAACGCCATTTTCCAAGCGTACTTCATTGCCATAGTCTGGGCTTTGGCAACTGACTTGTCGCCTTTATCAATGCCGCTACCAACTCCGCGAATTGTGAAACTTTCGTCGCTGTCAACGTCCTGCAACGTGATATCAACCGCTACCGTCGCAAGCGTTTCATTGCCGCCGTTCGTTTGCACGTTCTGAATTTCAATGACGTTGGCTGTAGGCAAGCAGATAACGCGATTGTCACGAAGTGCCGTGCTGACTGCCGCGTTGAGTTTTGCCGCGCTTACAAAATCGTAGCCGACCTCATCATTGCGTGCGTCTTTGCCGATTACCGCGACCGACTTCATCACGTTCAAAATTTTTTCTTTCAAAGTCATTTGCAAAATCCTCCAATTCGCGGTATAATTTCACCGTAAATTTATTTTTGAATCAGTGAAATTAAACCGTTTGCGTCCTACGTTTAAAGGACGTTTTTTTCTGCGCTTTTTTCGGCGGTTCATCTTCAATCGTGAATGCGAATCGCCAAAAGTCGCCGATCTTGCGTGCTTTGTCCGCGTAGGATTCGCGCTTTACCGCTTGCGGTTTTAAACCCTCAACAAGTTCAAGGTATTCACCGACGGTAAACAAATCTTCATCAAGCCAATCTTTTTCAATGATTGCGTGTACCGATTCAAACTTGGAATAGTCAATCGCGTGAATCCATTTTGCCGTGACAATGTAGCTTTTTGTGCGGCGGTTCGCCTCGTAGTTAGCAAGTGCGTTAATCGCGTCGTACTCGGTTTGTGCGGATGCCGCCTGTTCAACAAAACCTGCCGCCTTAGCCGCGCGTCTTGCTACTCTGTTCTCCCACTTCAAGCGCTGAACTGCCGCCGCGTTTTCGTCGACCTTGCGCAAGTCGTCATTCTGCTTTTGCAAGCTTTCATACTTGATTGCCAACATTTTTAATTTCCTCCTTACTGTTTACGGTTTTGAAACATACGCTTGAATATCCTGAAAGGCGTTATTCATTTCAATCAAGTATTTTTTTAAGGCGTAATAGATTTCAAAACGTTCATCTTGAGAGGCGTACGTCATATTCACAAGGTCTTCACGCGCTTTCCACAAAGCCACGTCGAATTTTTCTTTAAGCGTGTCAAGGCAATACTGCTGATATTCCTGTACAGTAGCAGTGCCTTTTTGCACTTTTTCAGCGCGTTTAACGCGGTTCTGTACTTCATTCATCTCTTCTAACAAATCATCCATTCTACCGATTTTCATTTATTTCACCCCCTCTGTCTGTAGTCTTCGCCGCCGATTTTGACGGGCTTACACATTTCGGTTAATCTGCTGACGATCCGCTGTCCCGTGATATCGCCGTCAATGATTCTGCCGCTTTTGTCCCGCACTCTGAAACGTTGCGTCAACTCGGTGCCGTTAAAATTGCTTGTGGCGATAATCGGCTTACCTGCGTTGTAGCGATTGTTGACTACCAGATAAAGCCTTTCCGCCGCCCATTCCGTAGGACTTTCAGCGCCGATATCATCAAGAATCAGCATATCCACTGCTTCCAACGACTGCATCACGTCATCAAGTTTGGCTTGCTTGTCGTCGTTGTTAAACGTCGCTTTCATAGCGTCAAGCAGTGACGGAATGTCGCCGAAGATAACCGACTTGCCGATTTTGAGAAGTTCCTGCGCAATAATCGCCGCTAAAAACGTTTTGCCTACGCCGGGATTGCCGTAAAGCAGTAAGCCGTTGTCGGGATTCTGAATCACCCACTTAGCTCCGCGTACCGCCAATTCGTTGAACTGCGTGACTTCGTAGCTGTCAAACGTTTTACCGACGTACTTCGGCGGGAGCTGGCACCTTGCAAAATTGCGCGATGTGCGCTTTTTTTGTATAAACGATTCACGATATTTACACGGCTTGCAGTTAAGCACTACCAACCCTGAAAAATCGTCGTAGCGTACAAAGTGCTGGTGATATTGTTCGTACCTGCTGACTTTGCGGCAAGTGCCGTCGCAATTAGCACAAACGGCATTCATCTCTTCTACTCGCGCTACGTAGTTGATGTTTTCTGCGCTTACCCAATCGCCGTATTTTTCACGGTACGAATCCCAGTTCGCTACAAGCCGTTGACTATCCGCTTCAATTTTGGCTTGCATTTCAGGCGTGAGGGATTTAACAAGCATATCGCGCAAATTTTCAGAAGGGGAGCTGGGATTGTCTTGCGTCCCAAATATCGGGCTCGGGGTTTGTTCCTGTACTTGCAGGGAATTTAATGACGTTTCCACGCTTATCACTTCCTTTCAGCTGATTAATCAAGACACTGCGCACAAAGTTAAAGCTCAGATTAAATCGCGTGTTTGCTCGGTGCGCCTCGTAAATGGCGTCCACAACCGCTTTTGCACCGTAGGCTTTCTCAAGGTCAATCAAGCCGAGTGATACACCGCCTTTCAGCGTTTCGCCGTTGCAGTCAAACCACGCTTGCTGAACTTCCGCGCTGTTTACCGAGATGTTGCGGCTTTTTAAATCTTCGCGCGCGCCGGTAGTAGTAGCAGTAGGAGAACTCTCTTTCTCTCTCTCTTTCTCTCTTACAGGCATAGGGGTAGTATAATAATTAAGCTCCGCCCTAGTCTCCGCCCTAGTCTCCGCCCTAGTCTCCGCCCTACCTTCCGCCCTAGTCTCCGCCCTACCTTCCGCCCTACCTTCAGGCAAGGTGTAAAGTGTGGCAATATGCGAACCGTTTTTTTCTGTTTGGAAGTCAAGCAGTTTAGAATTTTGTAAGCGGCGTTTAGCATCTGTTATTGTGCTTTTCGACAAGCCTGTTTTTACGAGGAGCGA
>CAMJNB010000112.1 GCA_946407175.1 uncultured Selenomonadales bacterium
GCCGTGTACTTTAAGCGAACAGTCTGCGCCTTAATCGTGATGCCGCGTTCGCGTTCAAGCTCCATGTTGTCCAAAAACTGTTCGGACATATCGCGCTTTTCAACGGTGCCGGTAAGTTCAATTAATCTGTCAGCCAAAGTTGACTTGCCGTGATCTATGTGGGCAATGATTGAAAAATTTCTGATTCTGTTATCCAAAAAAAAATCTCCTTTTGCTTGCAAAATTTTTCTATGGGCATTATAATATTTTCAAATAAATTTGTAACTGATTTTTAAAATAAATTTGGTACAAAAAAAGAATTCGGTGTTTGCGTGTCGACTTCCTCACGTTTTATAGGTTTATTTGGAACCGCTTAAGCGGAATAATTAGGCTTTCTATCCGAAGATAATGTTGCAAATGGTGGCGACAAGCTGACCGGCGGAGAGCGTCAACATTTTTTTTTCGTACTTAGTCATAATCACCACTTCTCTTAATGAGAAAGATTAGATTATCGAACTAAACTAACATAAAAGCGGCGTGTAAAGCGCCGTTTATTTTAGGAGGAAAACTTTTTGGAAAAATTGACTTTGAATAAGGCAAAGGAAATTTTGCACAAACATACTACCGAAGAACATTTGCTGATACACGCGGCGGCAGTCAGTGCGGCAATGGGTGCAATGGCGGAGCATTTTAACGCCGATGTCGAGCATTGGCAGGCGATAGGATATTTGCACGACGTTGACTTTGAAAAATATCCTGACGAACACTGTCAACACGTACGCGAATTGTTGGAGCCGGAAGGCGTTTCGGCGGAAGATATCGACACGATAATTTCTCATGGCTACGGCTTGACCGGCGCCGACGTTAAACCCGTCACCGACTGCCAAAAATCTCTTTTCGCGGTTGATGAACTTACCGGCATTGTCTACGCCTATTCGCTTATGCGTCCCGAAGGCATGAAGGATATGTCGGTAAAAAGTTTGAAGAAAAAATTTAAAGATAAAAGATTCGCCGCTAAATGTAATCGCGACGTCATTACGAAGGGCGCGGCAGATTTAGGTATGGACTTGGGCGAGCTAATGGAACTTTGCGTTAAAGGCATGCAAGGCTTTGAAGATGATGTCAAAAAAATTTAGTCGGCGAACATTTATAAAAGCGGCGTTGGCGTCCGGCATAATGTTGGGCGGCGGCATGGTAATCGGCTGTGAAAAAGATGTACCGGCTGTAAATGCTTTAAAAGTAAAATTTTTGCGGCAGATTATTACAAAAGACCCTGCAACGTCCCGCGTCATAATGTGGCAGAGTGATGAGCATTTGACCGCGCCGAATGTCGAAATTCAAATTAACGGCGACACGAAACAAATTGCCGCGCAGGACTCAACATTCACTGATGACGGCAAAGAAATTATTCAGTACACCGCGCAGATTGACGACCTTAAGCCCAATGCCACGTACGAATTTAAAATTGTCGACGGCGATAAATCTACAGGAACTTTTACGCTGAAAACCTGCGACGAAAATAAATTCAAAGGCATAATTTTTCCCGACTCTCAATCAGCGGATTATAATGTTTGGGGCGGTGTGGCTAAGGCGGCATTTGAACAAAATCCCGACGCGGAATTTTTTATTAATATGGGCGATATCGTTGACAACGGCGAAGATACCGAGCAATGGCAAGCGTGGATGACGCAGGTTGAAGAGCCGCTTACAAAAATTCCCTTCGTGCCGGTAATGGGCAATCACGAATGTTACACGCGCGATTGGAAGGAACGCTACCCAATTTCGTATTTAAATTATTTTGCCGTGCCGGAAAATGACAATCACTACTTCAGCCGCCGTTATTATTCGTTTGACTTAGGTGCCGCGCATTTTATGGTTTTGGACAGTCAATGGGCGGAGCTTGACGCATTTGCGCCGGGCGTTATCGACGCGCAGATAAATTGGTTACGGCAGGAGTTACTTGAAACTAAGAAGGCGTGGAAAATTGTCTGCGTTCACCGTGACGTTTTGCAGTACAAAATTAATGGGCGCGACGATTGGCGCGAAGGTATATCGGAAGTTGGCGTGCATTTTATGCCTGATTTTGACTATTTCAATGTCGACGTGGTTTTTACCGCGCATTTGCATACGTACAGAAATCGCGGGCATATAAGAAATTTTAATGACGATCCGACGGGACCGCTTTATATTTTGACAGGTGTCAGCGGCGACGTGCGATATCCCGGTTTATGGGTGAATCATACGCTTGACAAAGTTGTAGCGCCGCAACCTGAAACAGATAATTTTTTGACACTTGAAGGCGACGAAAAAACTTTGCTGATAAAATGTTTTCTGCCGGACGGCACGAAGATTGACGAAGTTAAACTTGTCAAAGACTCCAATACTAACCCCTAGCCCCTAACCCCTATTATGACCCAATTCAAAGAAAAATTACACAAACTTTTGCACCAAAGCCGTCACAGTTTCGGCGGAAGTTACCAAACCATAACACAAATTGTTGACGAAATTTTAAACTTCGCAATAAAAGTCAGAGCTACCGATTTACACTTTGAACCGGTTGAAGATTTTCTGCGCGTACGCTACAGAATCGACGGCTACTTACATGAACTGCATGAACCGTTGCCGATAAATTTGGCGGCGGCGTTGACGGCACGAATAAAAGTTTTGGCGTCAATGGACACTACGACAATTTTTTCACCGCTCGACGGCGCAATACAATTCGGCGCTGTTGAAATGCGCGTGGCAACCATGCCGTCGGAAGGCGCGGAAAGTATAACAATTCGCTTGCTTGATCCTGCGCGACAGCTTAAAAATATTTCGGACTTGGGTTTCACTGACAAAAATGAAAAAATTTTTCGTAAGGCAATAGCTGAAACGTCTGGCATGATAATTTTGACGGGACCGATGAACTCCGGCAAGTCAACGACCTTGTACGCGGCATTGCGTGAACTCAATCAACCTTCACGCGCGATAATGACGCTTGAAGACCCAATCGAACAACACATAGACGGCGTGACGCAGGTGCAGGTGAATGAAAAGGCAGGATTAAACTTCGCGGCGGGACTTCGTGCAATGTTACGAATGGACGCAAACTGTTTAATGGTAGGCGAATCGCGCGACGCCGAGACGTCAAAAATCGCGGTACGTGCCGCATTGACGGGACATTTAATTTTCACGACACTACACGCGGCTGATTCGTGCAGTGCCGTTTTTCGTATGATTGAAATGGGCGTCGAACCGTACCTTTTGGCGTCAACTTTGAAATGCGTCGTGGCTCAAAGGCTGGTACGGCAACTTTGTCCGCATTGCAAAAAATTAGTTGCGGCGAATGACTATGAACGCAAAATAATCTGCGCGGATGAAATTTATAATCCGCAGGGTTGCGAAAATTGCGGCGGTACGGGATACTTAGGTCGGCTTGCACTTCACGAAATTTTGCAGGTGAAAAAATCCGTACGCGATTTAATTTTGTACAGCAAGGATTTAGACAAAATTCGCGCTACGGCACTTGAGTCTGGATTGGAAACTTTGGCGGTTGACGGTACTGAAAAAATCCGCGCAGGTTTGACGACGCTTGAAGAAGTTCACAGAGTTTTGGGAGAAGAGAAATTTAGCTTGTAGCCGGTAGCTATTAGCTTGTAGATTTTAGTTTGTAGGTAAATTTTATGGAAGGTAAATTTATATACGTGGCGATAAACGCGCTTGCCATAATAATATTTTTGGCGCTTGCCGTGCTGTTGTCGAAAGACCGAAAAAAAATTAACAAACAGACAGTCGGAGCACTTTTGGCGCTGAATATTTTTATCGGCTGGTTTTTAACTTCATTTTCAATAGGACGCGAAATTATAGTAAAAGTCGCGGCGGCTTTCACGGCAGTTGTCGGCATTGCTTATGAAGGCGTAGGTTTTGCCCTGCCTAACTGGGTAAACGTGCCGCAGATGAATTTCATAACCGCCGTGCTGTTGCCGCTTTTAATGATCGTGCCGCTTTTCGACATTTTAACTTACGTCGGCATAATGCCGTTTATCATAAAGTGGATAGGTCGCGGCTTAAGCTACATTACACGTGCGCCGCAGTTTGAATCTTTCTTCGCGGTTGAAATGGTAGTTTTGGGCAATCCCGACGTTCAAGCAGTTTCCGCAACGCAACTTAAACAAATTTCAAAAGCACGGTGCCTAAGCATTGCGATAATGTCAATGAGTTGTGTCTCGGCAGGAATTGTCGGCAGTTACATTCAGATGATGCCGGCGGAATTTGTTTTAACGGCAATCCCGCTTAACGTCATAAACGCCCTTATGATATCGCACATTTTGTACCCCGTGCAAGTCACGTCGGAAGAAGAAGCCGCCACCGTTATCGGTTCAGACTACGCAAGAAAAATTCCATTCTTCAGCATGCTTGGCGGTTCGATTATCGGCGCGGGCAAATTGGTTTTTATCGTGACGGTAATGGTAATATCCTTCATATCGCTTGCCAAATTGATAAACGCTGGACTTGCCTTCATACACCCTGCAATAAGTTTGGAGGCGGCTCTCGGTATCATAATGTTTCCATTCGCGTGGCTTATGGTGCCTGAAACAAGTGAAGCATGGCAACTCGCGCAGTTTATGGGTACAAAGTTGGTGACGAATGAATTTGTTGTAATGTTGCAAGCACAGCCGCTTATGGACACTTTCAGCAGACATATGCAATGCGTCTTGACAGTCTTTGTTACAAGCTTTGCAAATTTGGGTACGGTAGGAATTTTGCTTGGAACTTTCAACGGCATTGTGAACAAAGAAAAAGTGGATTTAATTTCTGCCAACGTGAAATATATGATTCTTTCCGGTATATTGGTGTCGCTGATGAGTGCAGGTATCGCCGGATTTTTCACGTGGTAGTTAAGAATTAAGAATGCAGAGTCAGGTGAGAATATATTGGGATTTTTTGATAAATTAATGTCGGGGCTTTCCAAGACCCGTGAAAAATTGGCTGATAAACTTGATGAACTTTTGCACGGCTCCGTGCAAATTGACGACGACCTTTTAGACGAATTAGAAGAAACATTGATAATGTCAGACGTCGGCACGAAGACGACGGAAAAGTTAATGGAAGACCTGAGAAAGGGCGTACGTAAAGCCGAAATAAAATCTGCCGACGACGTAAAAAAATTCCTCTCCAACCAAATACGTGAAATACTGATTGAAGAAGAAGGCGTGACGGCAGAAGTTGAGCCGCCGAAAGTTATTTTAATGATTGGCGTGAACGGCGCGGGTAAAACTACGACGATTGGCAAGTTAAGCGCCTACTACGCCGAACGCGGCAAAAAAGTCATGGTCGCCGCCGCTGATACTTTTCGCGCAGGTGCCATTGAACAGCTTGAAATTTGGGCGAATCGTACCGGCGCCGAAATTATAAAGCACAGTGAAGGCTCTAACCCGTCTTCCGTTGCATTGGACGCCGCACGCTCTGCCGTTGCAAAAAATATCGACGTGCTGATTGTCGACACTGCGGGACGCCTGCAAAATAAATTTAATCTTATGGAAGAGTTGAAAAAAATTAATCGCATTATCGGCAAAGGCATTCCCGGCGCGCCGCACGAAGTTTTATTGGTACTTGACGCCACGACTGGACAAAACGCCCTGCGACAGGCTGAACTTTTTGCGAAGTCTGCCGACATTACCGGCCTTGTGCTGACTAAGCTTGACGGCACGGCGAAAGGCGTAATGATTATCGGCATTAAGGAAGAATTAAATATTCCCGTGAAATGGGTCGGCGTCG